>JAFQNM010000180.1 GCA_017395885.1 Clostridia bacterium
AATATTCAATATCTCGCCCTCTTTGCAAACGTTACTGACAACACAGTAGGCTACGATTTTTGACATATGTCTATCATGCACTGCATACACGGTACAGACAGGGCCTTGCATAGTTTCGCAGAACATTTTTTCGCTCCAGCCGTCCCTTGGGAAGCAGAGCGCTTCGGCTTCAGCCAGAAGAGCCGCATCAGAAAGCTCTGCTATACTCAGCGTGAGCTCTTCTCTTTCGAGAAACGCATCATTCAGTCTCTGCATCTCCAAAATACTCCTCAAGCAGGTCACCTACGTTAATGCATTTTTTGCTTGCATAGTCATATACGTAGTTTCCGCCGCTTTCACGCATATAATCAACGCAGTAATAAAGGGTGGGCCAATTCTCTGAATAAAACATAAGAGAATAAGTCTCATCGCTGTATCTGGGCCACATTTCTGCCTCCACAGATTCATCAAGAAGCATCTCAACTATCTTCTCTATCTTGCCCTTCTCCTTATCCAGAGCTCCGTTATCTGCATCTCCCAAAGTATAGACCGAGAAAACGTTTTCTCCAACCTGGCAGATATAGCAAAGATCGGGCTCCAGCTCAGAAAGTGCAGGTATTTCGATGCCTTCCTTACAATACACCCCTGTTGCCATACCGGCAGACTCGGTGGTGAGCCACTCCTTGGGATCAAAGGATCCAACGCAATAAAGCTTTTCCTCAAGAACGCCCTTGATAACACCGTATTCCTCGCCCTGAGATACGGGCTGATATCCAATGGGGACCCTGTTATATGTCACTCCGTTATCGGCAACAAGCTGCCCCTCTTCATTCTTTTCAGCCTTTACCATAGGAGCTGAGCAGGATGAGAAAAGGCAAACGAGGATCGAAAGAGCAAGGATCAGTGAAACTGTTCTTCTCATATCAATAACCAAACTTTCCCGAAAGGCTATCGTCGTTTTCGATCCAATCGTAAGTATCGAACTCGGTATGAGTGCCGTCCTCCTCGCGGACGATGACCTTTTCAATACCTGCATTAAGCACGAGTCTCTTGCACATCATGCAGCTGCAAATATTGCCAATGACCTTACCGTCCTTTGGGTCTGTGCAGCACATATAAAGAGTTGAGCCCAGCATCTGATCTCGGGGAGCTGCAATTATTGCATTTGCCTCTGCATGAACGGAGCGGCAAAGCTCATATCTTTCTCCACGGGGGATACCCAGGTCGTCTCTCAGGCAGGTGCCTCTGTCATTACAGTTGACCCTTCCTCTGGGAGCGCCGTTATAGCCTGTTGAAATGATCACGTCGTTCTTAACGATGATCGCACCGAAGCGTCTTCTCAGGCAGGTGCTTCTCTCGGAAACAGTTTCTACAATATCAAGGTAATAATTGATTTTTGATACACGTTCCATAATGACCTCAAAAAATATTAGTTCAATATATTATTGTATATCATCCGACATAAGAAATCAAGTATTGATACGTTTTTACATAAGAGCTCTTTTTACGGCACCGTGCCAGCCTGACATCAGCGCATCACGCTCCTCCTTTGTTACAGAGGGCTCAAAGGCAGTACTGCCCTCTCCCATAACGAGGCCGGAGAGCTCCTCTGTATCCTTCCAAAAGCCTGTTGCAAGGCCTGCAAGAAAGGCCGCTCCCCTTGACGTTGTTTCCACCGAGGAAGGCCTGATAACACAGAGCCCTGCTACGTCTGCCTGAAACTGCATCAGAAAATTATTGGCGCTTGCTCCTCCGTCTACTCTCAGAGAGCCGAAGGGAACACCGCTATCCGCCATCATTGCCAAAAGCACATCTGCAGACTGATAAGCCATAGACTCCAAAGCGGCACGGACTATATGAGCTCTGCCTGCTCCTCTTGTTAGTCCCGTTATTATACCTCTTGCCTCCTGATTCCAATATGGAGCGCCTATTCCCGTAAAGGCCGGAACAAAATAACATCCGTTCGTATCGCTGACGCTTGTTGCCACCGTTTCACTTTCGGCAGAGGACGAGATCAGCTTCATTTCATCACGGAGCCACTGGATGACCGCTCCCGCAACGAACACGCTGCCCTCAAGTGCATATACGGTTTTTCCATCACCAAGGCTCCAGGCTACCGTGGAAACCAGTCCCTTTTCCGAGCGGACAGGCTTATCACCTGTGTTCATAAGCATAAAGCAGCCTGTTCCGTAGGTGTTTTTAACGTCTCCCTTTTCAAAGCAGCGCTGGCCGAAAAGCGCCGATTGCTGGTCTCCGCAGGCACCCGCAACGGGTATCGCCGCTCCGAGCAGCTCCGGGTCACACTCGCCGTATATGGCAGACGAGGGCATTACCCTTGGAAGCATATTCATGGGAACACCCATGATATCGCAAAGCTCCTTATCCCACTCCATAGTGTTTATATTGAAAAGCATAGTTCTGGAGGCGTTTGATACGTCAGTCATATGAGACCTTCCGCCGGTCAGCTTCCAGATAAGCCATGAATCCACCGTTCCAAAAAGGAGCTCTCCCCTTTCGGCTCGGTCTCTCAGACCCTCAACGTTATCAAGCATCCATCTGACCTTTGCTCCGGAAAAATACGCATCCGGAACAAGGCCTGTTCTTTCACGGATAAGCTCCGTATAGCCTCTCTCCTTCAGCTTATCGCAAAGCTCTGCCGTTCTTCTGCACTGCCATACTATTGCATTATAGACAGGCTTTCCCGTTTTCTTATCCCAAACAACAGCCGTTTCTCTCTGGTTGGTGATGCCTATTGCACAGATATCTGAGGCAGATGCCCTGCAG
>JAFQNM010000181.1 GCA_017395885.1 Clostridia bacterium
GAGCACAGCTTGAGCCAACGCTGGAGGGGCTTGCCAAACGGTTTGAGCACTATGCCGAGGTCTTTGCAAAGAAGCTTGGATGTCGGCGGGAGGATGTTGAGCCCTGCCTTTATTCGGCGGTATGCGCTGTTACAAATTATATGATCTTTGGCGATGCATATTATATATCATATCAGCTCGAGGCTGTACGGGCAAGGCTTCATCAGCTTTGCTTACCTGATTTGGAAAAATAATTTTTGATAAGATAGGAGAAAAACATGGCTATTGCAGAAGTAATCAAATTTGAAGGCCCTCAGGATGCTTTGGTCTGGAAGTATCCGATTGAGGATTTCAATACCACGTCACAGCTTATTGTAGATGAAACACACGAGGCACTTCTCGTTGTTAACGGAAATGCAGCAGATCTGTTTGGCCCCGGCCGCAGAACTCTTTCTGTTCCCAATATTCCCCTGCTGAGAAAACTTATTGAGATCCCCACAGGCGGAGATTCTCCATTCCCCTGCAAGGTGTTCTTTGTTAATAAGGTCCACCAGATGGACCTTCTTTGGGGAACTCAGGGCCCAATTGCTCTTGAGGACCCTCTTTATGATATTTTTATGCACGTTATGGCCAACGGAAGCCTCTCTCTTTCCGTTGAAAACACGAGAAAATTCCTTCTCAAAATGGTAGGCTTCAGAGATAAGTTTTCCTCAGAGGAGCTCGTTTCCAAGTTTCGCGGTATCATTTCATCTCACGTTAAGGATTGCATCTCCAAGATCATGATCAACGGAATGCTCAGCTACTTTATGATGAACGCCCACCTGTTTGAGCTGAGCGAGGTCATTAAGGAAAAGCTGGACGTTATCTTTGAGGAATACGGAATCTGTATCAGATACTTTAATCTGGAAACGATAGCAGTTCCCGAGGCAGACTATAAGAAGGTAAGTGAGGCTAAGGAGCGTCGCACCAGCCGACTCATTGAGGGCTATTCATGGCAGGATGAGCGTCAGATGATGATAGCTGAGAAGTTTGCAGGAAACGAAGGCACCATGGGAGAAATGGGCGGTCTCATGGGCGGTTTTATGATGGGCGGTGCCATGAGCGGCACCATTGCCGATATCGCCCGCTCTGCTCTTGACCCTTCAAGGATACCAACAGGAGCACCTCCCAAGAACGTTCAGGGAAATGCTGCCCGCCCCGGAAACGGTAATACAACTGTAGACGTTGGCAGCTTTTTTGCAGGCGGAGCTCAGCCTATGGAGGCCCCTGCTTCGAAGAATTCAGCAGAGCTCAGGTGTGCAAATTGCGGAGCAGCTCTTCACGAGGGAGCAAAATTCTGCTTTGAGTGTGGAGAAAAGGTTGTGGCTCCTACAGCTGATACTGTTGTTTGTCCCTCCTGCAAAAAAACTGTACCTAAGGGCAAGTTCTGCTCAGAGTGCGGATACAGGTTTGAGACCGGTAAGTGCCCGGCTTGCGGAGCAACACTTCCCGACGGAGCAAAATTCTGCTTTGAGTGCGGTCAGAAAATATAAAAAGGAGAGGTATTGGCAATGAAGAATATAAAGACAAAGGGAGCTCTCGGTATCTCCCTTATATACGCAGTAGTCATCGGTATATATAACCTTCTCGTTTTCACTATTTCAAACGGCGATGCCAGAAACAACGTTTTCTGGTTCAGCTACGGCTTTGTAATGCTTGCCTTTGCGGTTCAGATAGTATGTATGCTTCTTGCATTCAAGAAGGCAGACGTTGAGGCGGTATTCTTTGGAATTCCTCTTGCATCCTTCTCCATCTTCTATCTGGGAGCGGCAATATTTGCGGGAACCGTGTTTATGATCTTTGCAGGTATTGTACCTCCGGTGCTTGCCATCGTTGTTCAGACGGTCCTTGTTGGCGCATTTATCGTAATTGCGGCCGTTACCGTGCTTTCCAGAGACGTTACCCAGCACGTTGCGGATAACGTAAAGCAGAACGTTGTCAACTTAAAAAACGTTCTTATAGACGTAGAGCTTGCCCGCGACAGCGCAGAGAATGCAGAGCTTAAGAAGGCTCTTGCAAAGCTTTGTGAGACAGTGAAGTACTCAGATCCCATATCAACAGAGGCAGTTGCCGCAGTTGAAGAAAAGATCCTTTCCAGAGTAGATGACCTTAAGATGAAGGTTGCGGTTTCCGATGCTGAGGGAGCAATGCTCGTTTGCCGCGAGCTTGAGTATCTCTATGCAGAGAGAAACAAAAAGCTGTCAGCTTCCAAATGATCGCCTGAGGAAAGCATATGGCTATAAGTTTTAAAACACGGCTGTGTGACCAGTGTGCCGGAAAGCTTAAGTATATCAAGGAGCGAAAGCTTTGGCAATGTATGTATTGCGGAGCTGAGGTGGAGAGGCAGGAAAGCTACGATGGACTTTTCACCATTAAAAACGTGGTCCGCCAGACCCTACTTGATTGCTCATACCGCAGGCTGGAAAGCGCATCGAAAAACCTTGTAGAGTGCGAAAAAATAGATTCAAGGTATGTTGGCACTCTGATAGCAAGGCTCACATACCAGATGATAAGCGCAATCACTCCCGGTGCGCTCAGCGACCAGGAAATGAGAGGAATTTTTTCTCAGATATCCAAAAGCTATGAGCAGCTGAATGCTGCCGGAGAGGGAATAAGCGATGAGGAGGAGGCTCTTTATGAGTTTCTTGAGGAGGCGGATGCATTTGCAACGCTGCTCCTTGTTTATGATTCTCTGGGAGATGCCGGCCGCCGTGATATGATGGTCGAGTGGCTTCAGCCTGAGGAGGTATATTCTGTTGAGGCAAATAATAACCTTCTTGCCTATGCGCTGAAAACAAACGATACTGATCTTGCAGATAAGGTAATAAAAAACAACGCAAATCTTGACGTTCGCTATGCCTTCGGAGAGGTGCTTGCCAAGTATCCCGATTCCGATCAAAAGGGCGAGAATCTCAGCACCCTTATAGGCACCGGGATGCTGAAGGCGGATGACAGAGAAGCGGTGGAAAGCTATATTTCGACAACTGAGGACAGCGTAAATACAACAGCAGGCATAGTAATGAGCTCACTCAGCTCAGGCCTCAGGCTTTCTCTTAGTATAATAATCGAGAGGCTTCTCCAAAGGGCAGATGCTGAGACGGTTTCAAGTGTGCTTTCTGAATTTTGCAAAAACAAAATGTCTGATGACGAGGAGTATGCCATTCTCGGCTTTGCGTATACCTGCAAAAGCCGAGAGATTGCAGCAGCGGCTCTTGATTGCCTGAAAAATTGCGGCCAGTATATAATGATCCCTCAGCGAATGGTAATTTCAATGCTGTCGGATAAAGAGATAAATAGGGAAGGGCGGCTTTGGCTTTTCGAGAGAGCCTTTGATTTTCGCCTTGACCAGAAGGGCGTTGAGAGCGTTATCACAAACTTCCTTTGCTACGATACCTCATCTCCTGAGGACAGGCTCCCCATAATCGAGGCAATACTTGAGAGGTGTGAGCACATACCTACGGCAACGGTTGAGAATTACGTTATCAGATGCACCACCGACGGAGAAAACAAGCCCCGTGTGGTTGAAATGATATTTGATAATCGGCTTAATATGAGCTTTTTCAACGACCTTGTATCAAAATACACATCATCCTCTGCAGATAGCGAGGAAATAAAAAGAGCCGTTCTTGATATTTTGACAGGGAAGGGATTGAAAATGGACCCCCTTGCACTGAATGATTATATCAGCAGCTCAACGGCGCCTGTTGAAGAAAAGATAGAGTTTATTAAAAAAACTGTAAGAGGCGGCTCTCAGCTTCGCAGCGATGCCGCCAACGAATACCTTGAAAAAACAGATCCCGAGAGCTTTTCCTCGGAGCTGTTTTCCCTCATTGTAACTCCGGCATCCACCTTCAGCGAGAAGGCTTTGGAGAACTATATTCTCCGTTGCGGGGAGAGGGAGGCCATCAAGGCAGATAATATAAGGACCCTCATTGAGATGTCACCGGGAGTGGCAGAGGGAATGAGATGCAATATCGTTCACCTGACAAACAGCATAAACTGCAATCTTCTGCAGGCCTACGTGCTGACAACGTCAGATAGCGAGCAGGTGGCATTTGCCGTTTGCGAATACCTTGCATCAAGGGTGAGAATAAAGCTCAATGAAGAAATGAGTGTTTTCGGCACCTATATGAGATTCAAAAAATACGCTTCTGCAAACAGAGAGCGGCTCAGTAGCATAACTGAGGCTATCTGCGAGAAGCACAAAGTATACTCCTTGTTCTTTTAAGAGCACGGCAAAAAATACGGGAGGAAATATTCATGACCGAAGAAGAATATCAGCGAGAACAAGAGGAACGGGAGCGGCTGATACGGGCGATCAACGATACGATATACAGGATCAACCGTGTGGCCGCCGAAAACGAGCAGCTTGAGATAGAGCTTGATATAGCTATACAGAACGTCAGAGTTCTAACAAGCAACTGCGGTGAGGTAGACAGGGCTGTCAATGAGGATATGCAGTATCTTCAGTCCTTTGTTGGAGAGGCAGAGCTGGAAACAAGAGAGGTATATATGGCTCTCAGCGAGCTGACGGAGCAGTATAAATCCTTCAAGAGCCTTTCAGAGGCATCTAAAAAGCTCACCCAGTATACAGACGAATACCATACGAAATTTGCATTTTACAATGATCTGAGAAGAATAACTCTCGGATACGTTATCGGCCTTGATTCGAACTTTGTTTCATCGGAAACTATGAGAAAAAAGGTGGAGAAGGCGTATCTGCAGAATACGGACTACTGGCTTGCCTATGCAATATCGTCTGTAATGCTATGGGCAAGCAACGAAAAAGAGGCGGCGGCCCGTGCAATGAGCAAGAGCCTTTCCGTTAACTATTTCAATTCCTGCCTTTTCTATCTGCTCATCAACCTGAGATTCAACAGAATAGATGCGGCGAAAAAATGGTTTGTCAATTATCTTGACCGTGCAGATACTCAGGATCTGGGAGATGAGTGGCAGTATCTTTTGCAGGCATATCTTTTCGGAGCCTTCGGAGCAGACGAGGCCTTTTGCAAAACCGTATCCGATTGCTTTGCAAATATGCTGGCACAGGTAGAGGTCACAACGGTGGACTTTGCAAAGAAGTTTACTCAAAAGGCTATTGAATTTGCAGAGAAATACGTTCACGTAACAAACCATGAGTATACAACGCTTCGCCGTACCTGTGCGGAATACGATGAGCTTCGAGAGATCCTTTCAAGCGCAGAGAAGAATGCTGAGATAGCAAAGCATTACGATGCTATCGCAGATGAGGAGCTGGTGGAGATGAAGGACATCTCTCAGAGGATAGAGAACGTGCTTTATGCTCTCATAAACGACTATGACGACGATGAGTTTAAGCTGGTAAGAGAGATCAAATACAACGAGGCTGTAATTGCGGCAAAGGGTGATGAGACCCTTGCAAAGATAAATACAGATGAGATGTTTGCCGAAAAGGAAACGAAAAAGGATCTCGGCGGCCTTCTTCTCAAATGGGCCTTTGCAAACGATGCTACTCAGACGGACGTTTCTGTCAAGCGCTTTGCCATATCCTTTATGAAGGAGGCAATAGCCAAGGGCCTTTCAAAGTATCCCGAGAAATACAGGTCAAGGGTTAAGGAAAAATATCACTTTACTATAGGTGATTGCGAGCTGGAGTGCTCTGAGAAGGAGTATGCTCCGGCAGCCGCAAAGCTTGATAAGCATCACGATAAGAGCAGGCTGAGAAGGATATTTGAGGATAAGCAGGTGCTTGTATATATGGGCATATGCGGAGTATCTCTCCTGTTGCTGCTTATACTTTTCGGCTTCTTCTCTCCCGTTATACTGACCATAGGCATCCTTCTCGGTATTGCCGGTGCCTTCCTTCTCTGGAGGCGTATCGTTGATATCGGTAAGATACTGAAGGAAAAGAAGCGAAAGGCACGGCTCCAGCTCAAGCAGGCTCTCGATGAGCTTGCACAGTGGAGGCGCAGCTATGCTGAGGCAGATGACAGGACAGTTGACGTTATCAAGGCAATAGAAAGATTCTAAAAAGGGAGGAAAAAGCAGTGTCAATGGCTTCACAGGCGATCAACCAGCTTGATCAGACCATAAATACATTCAAATCGAGGCTGGACGTTAAGGTAAATAACGTGGCCTCATCCACATCAAACATACAGGCAACAACAAACGATATCTACAGAAATATCGAGAACTTCAAGAAATCGATGTATCTGGGTGAAACAAAGCAGCTTGCCCACGAGAACATTCTCAGAATAGACCAGATAATCAAGGAGCAGTTCGGAAATCATAACGCCATAAGAAGAACGGTAATGGGCGTTGTGCGTGATTTCGATATAAACCTTGTAAGAAACAGCACCATTCAGGAGCTTTCCGAGGAGCTGTGGATAACGAGCTCAAGATATTGGCTCTCCTATGCACTTATCGCCATAACCGCATGGGTAAATAACTATCCCGAGGTGGCGAAGAATGCTCTTGCAGAGAGTGGAAGAAAGGATGCTATCAAAACAACCCTGTTTTTCTGCCTTATGAATCTCAGATTCGGCAGAATGGAAACTGCCAAGAGATGGTTCTATGAGTATATGAACACTCTCGATCCCACAATGCTGCAGCAGGAAACGGCTATCCTTCTTCAGGCATTCCTTAACGGAATCTTCGGAAAGGATAAGGAGCTTGAGGCAGAGGTCATTTCTCTCATAGACCAGTGGGTGGGAGTTATCAATGATAACGAGGAAATATCCAACGAGCTACTCAATGCATACGAGGCATACATAAATAACCTGAATGCACCTGTGCAGTTCAGCTATAGCTCCATTCTCAGCTTTTGCAAAAATTCCTCCGAGCTTGAAAAGTCTCATAAGGACGTTTCAAAGTATGTGAAGCTCCTTGAGTTTGTAAAGTCTCTGGACGTGGATGCAGAGCCTCAGAGCGATTCCAATTATAAGAGCCGCATAGATGCAATACTGATGAACCTTATTTCCAACTATGATGCTGAGGAGCTTGAGCTCAAGCGCCAGCAGGATTATTATAAGGCGGTTGTAGAAAACGGCGGAGATGAGAGAGTGGCAGAGGAGCAGTATCAGGCAATGATCGCTCTTGAGGATGAGCGTTTCAATATCGGAAAGCAGATGATAAAATGGGCCATCTATGACGATAACGACGAAACTGACGTGCAGGTAAGAAAGTTCGGCTTCCAGAACACAAAGAGCTGGTTCAGCGCTGCCCTTGAAAAATTTGATGCAAAGCTCAGAAGCGCATTCCCCACAGAGTATAAGCTCTCCATAGATACGTGGGAGGGAATAAGCAACGGCAATGACCAGCAGGAGCAGGTGGAGAGCATGAAAACACATTTTGAGAATCATAAGTTCCAGAATATGTATGTTAATACTCCCAATATTCTTGCAGCTATCCTTCTCGTGCTGTCAGCGGGACTTGCGTTTGTAACCCTTTATTCACTTATCGTAACGGGCCTCTGCATCGGATTTTTGGTGGTCAGAGTGCTTATCGCAATGAAAAAGTATCCCCAGAGGGTGCAGAAAGCACTTAAGAACCTGACTACCTGTATGGGAGAGATAGCAGAGTTCAGGCGCTATTTTGAAGAGAAGAGTGCCCTCAAGGACGAGATTACCGGAACCGTAGAATTTATTTAAATAAAGGAGAAGAAAAATGAGTGCAGATAAAAAGAACGTTCAGGACGTAGAGTTTGAGGAAATGATGAAGAAGCGTATTCAGGATAACTTCACTTCTCCCGGCGGAAACGTTGAGATAAGCGATGAGAGACTGAGAGAGATGTCCAAAAAGCTTCCCGAGTGGAGCCTTGAGCCTCCCTACAGCTTCCTTAAATAATGATATCGGAAAAAGAAAAAGCCGTAGCTCCTCCCGTCTCGTACGGAGAGTGGCTCAGCCTGCTTGCCATTGTTAAAAATGAAAGGCGCTGCGAGCCTGAGATATTCGCAGCGCTTTCCCGTGGCAGCCTTGACGTATCGGTAGAAACGGTGGTCGTTCCTCTTAAGGAGCAGATAGTAGAAACGGTAAACGTAATGCTGGACCGGGCGGCAAAGAGATTTATAAAGGACCTGAACGAGGCAATAGCCTTTAATGAGCTGTGCCACGTGGATCTGATGTTTCTCAGATTAAAAAAGGAGATTGGAAAGGCTCTGTTCTTCGAGAATCTAGGCTTTCTCGGAGCGGAGTTCGTTTCTGAGCTATCCGATTCGGTAAAAAAGCAGATGAGCGATTTCTGGAGCAGCACCGTGAAGTTTTTGTATGACCAGTCTGTGGAATTCAGTAATTCCGAGCTGGAGGATGCCTTGTTCACGGTAAAACGAATAAAACTATTTGATTAAAACGGTGAGATATGGGAAACTACAATTCAACCAAAGCAGAGGTAAAGAACTACATATGTGCGAGAACGCCCCTTGTGGTGGTGGATTCTCCCGAGAGAGAAAGAGTGGAAAGGCTCCTTCTTGAGATAAGCACAGAGCTTGATATACGTATCGGGTATTATACCGATGCAAAGCAGGTCTCCGTAATAGGCGGAGAGGGAACAAAGGATGCAGATAATGATCCTCTGTCCTTTATTGCGTCATATTTCAGAAAGAACAGAAACTCTACCTTTGCCTTCGGAGATGTTAAGCGCATAAGTGAGGATAACGTTTATTCCAGAGAGGTGCTCAATATTCTATACCTTGCCAAGGAAATGAATTGTACCCTTATTCTTATAACGGCAGATACGGTATGGTCAAGGCTGAGCCAGTTTGGAATGCTCACAACCCTTGATTATCCGGATATGAACGAAAGAACAGAGCAGATAGAGACCTTTGTCAGAACATACCGTTCAAGATATCCCATAAGCCTCAGTGAGGAGGATATCAGAATGGCGGCCACTCTCCTTCGAGGATTCACCGAGATACAGATAGATAACATCCTTTCAACAACGCTGATAAATAACAGAGGCCTTGCTAAGGAGCATCTCTATGAGCTGACAGGGCAAAAGAGCAGGCTCTATTCCTCTGTTTCCAGCATACAGAAGGTAAACGTTTCAAGAGAGCTTACAGTTTCCGGTCTTGAGGTGCTGAAGGGGTGGCTTGAAGAAAAGAAAAACGTATTCTTTGCCTCGGATGAGGCGCTGAGAGAGAGGGATCTGACAACGCCGAAGGGAATCCTTCTTTGCGGAGTACCCGGATGCGGAAAGTCGCTCTCGGCAAAAATGGTATCAAAGGAGTGGGAGCTTCCCCTGTTTCGCTTTGACCTCGGTACCATCTATGATAAATGGGTGGGCGAGAGTGAAAAGAAAATGAAGGAGGCCCTGCGGTTTATAGATAACGTTTCTCCCTGCGTTGTTTGGGTGGATGAGATAGAAAAGGCCCTCTCCGTATCCGATTCGGGAAACGACACGGGTAAGAGAGTGCTTGGTCAGTTTTTGTTCTGGCTGCAGGAGTCTACCAGCAGAGTGTTCCTTGTTGCAACGGCAAACGATATAACGGCATTGCCTGCAGAGCTGTTCAGAAAGGGACGATTCTCTGAGATATTCTTTATAGACCTGCCCACCGAGGAGGAGCGCAAGGCAACCATATTGCAGTATGGAAAGAGATCGCTGCATATGAGCTTTAGCGAAGAGGAGCTGGATGTGCTTTCAAAAACAGCAGAGGGCTTCTCTTATTCCGATATAGAGTATGCAATTAAGGATGCAGCCCAGCTTGCCCTGAGAGAGGGGCAAGCGGCAGTCAATTTTGAGCTTGTATGTGAAAAGTTCAAAGAGATCGTTCCCATCTCCCGAAGCAATCCGGAAATGCTTGAAAAGATCCGTAAGTGGGGAGAAGAAAGAGCAGTAGCGGCATCCGAAAGAAAGGAACGTGCATAAAATGAGCAACTATGATCTACAGATGGAGCTCAACTCGCTTGAGAACAAGCTGCGAAGGCTTGAGGAGTACAATGCAGAGCTGAGATACGATCTTTCAACTATAGCAAACGGCGTCAGCAACGCAAACAACCGCCTTGAGAACTATAATGCAGAGGTTCGCGGTGTGCTGGATAGCTGCAATAACGTAATGATCTCCTCCCATAATACGGTGCTTGCGGCAATAGAGCTGCAGGCAGAGATCGACAAAATGTATGCAAGATTCAAGAACGTGGAGCTTGCCCATAAAAAGATCCGCGCTTGCAATAACAAAAAGTATTATGATTTTGCCAATTACCGAACCGTCAGAAAGATCGTCCAGGGAATGATGGATAATCTTGACGTGAATATGGTAAGCGATGGAGTAATAACAAAATCCATAGAGGTCCAGCATCTTCAGATCCCCGATTATTGGCTGACCTGCGTTCTCATCAGCATAATGGCATGGCGAAATGACGACAGAGCCCTTGCAGACAGAGCAATGGCGAAGGCTGTCAGACTGGAGAAGAAGGATAGTGCCATATTCTATATGCTGTTCAACCTGAGAATGGGCAGAGAAGAGGCTGCGCTGAAATGGTTCTATACGTATCAGGAGTGCGAGCTGAAGGGCAGCGACCAGAGAAACTTCCTTATGCTTTTCTCCCTTATTTCAAAAACTCTTGCCGATACGGTGGACGAGCATACGAAGGATGAGATATTCACCTTTATCAAAAAGGTCATTGAGGCAAATATGAGGTCATCCGGATATAGCGAGGATGCAATAATTGAGCAGATCAGAGGCTATTTCAACAGAATGGAGCCTGCTGACCAGCTTAAATACAGCCTGCTTCGCAAGTGCTGCAGCGAGTTCGCTCAGATGACCGATGTTATGATGAAGGCAAAGAATAATATTAATATTCTTGAGTTCATACTCCGAACGGTGAACGTGCCCGAGGAGGAGAAGAATACCTTTATCAAGGGCTTTATTGATGAAGTTATCGCCAGACCAAATGCTCACGAAAAGGACGTATATGATGAGATAGAGCGAAACGAAATGATCATCAGATACGGAGGCGATACAGAGGCAGCAGCAGAGAGCTACAGTGCCCTTTGCAAGAAGAAGGCCAACGAGCTGAATCTTATTGCAGAAATGGTGGACTGGATATACGAGAGAGATAGCCAGGATGTTAACGGTCAGGTGCGCCTAAGTATGTTCACCCTCACAAAGCTCCTTCAGGCAAAGGCGGCAGAGTGCCATGCAGAGAATTACCGAAGAATGGTGAAATATACATATCCCATAACGCTGGGAGAGTATTCGACAAATGCCGATTTTAAAAACGAGGAGGGCGAGCTTGAAAAGATAAATGCCTTCTATACAGAGAGAAAGAACGCAGAGCTTAAGCAGATAAAAAGCTGGCCTGCCTTTGTAGGATTTGGTCTTGGAGTGGCGGCAGCTGTAGGCTCATTCTTTGCAGGCTTCTGGCTGTTAATAGTAACGGCGGGATGTGCTATTTACGGAGCGGGAACACTTCTTTCCAACCGATCAAAGAAAAAGCATATAGAGCAGAGATGCCGTGAAAGCATCAAGGCCACCGGTGCTCAGATGAAGAAGCTGTTTGGCGAGTTCAGAGAGTACAGAGCCGAGTTTGAAGAATACGATGCATATTATGACCGTATAGAGAACGAGCTCAATAAGATCTGAATAAAGAAGCCTCCTGCGGTTTTTCCGCAGGAGGCTTTTGTATGCTTTCATAGCTTAAGCACATCTCCCCCCCTCTTTGGCACCTTGCTCCTGCCTTGACATATTGGGGCCGGTGTGATAAAATCAAAATATAAAAAGAAAGGATGTGTTCATATGTTTCGTAAAATAGCAGAGGGCGATGTTTTCGCAACCAAGGAGGTCTGCGCAACAAGCGGCCCCAGATGTGCCGTTCTTCCTGATGGCGGTATTCTTTGTACCTTTATGATCAATTCCAAGGGCGGAGCAAACGATTTTGTTCCTATGGCGGCTTATGCCGAAAAGGGACTTGATTTCAAGGCTGCAGAGGCAGTCTGGCCCTCTCTCAAGGGTAAGGAATCTCTCTTTGGCTCTGTGAGATGCGGCAGCGATGGAATGTATTCAATTTCAGGTCAGGTATTCCCCATTGCATATGAGGGTGAGGATTTCTGGTCCGATGAGGCTATGGGTATGAAGGAGAATAAGGTGTTCTTCTCCCTCTCGGCAGATGGAAAAAGCTTTCCCATTCCCGAGGAGATAGAGCTCCCCTTCTATGCCTCCGCAGAGCAGCCCGGCGGCCTCCTTACAGAGGAGGGTGGCAAGTATACGATGATCTATACCCCCTATCCCACCATCGAGAAAAGGGAAGAGGTTGATAATACCTGTATGGTTATTCTCCGCAGCCGTGACGGAGGCAAGACCTTTGATGCCAAAAAGTTCGGTATGATCGAGGGAGACAGCCAGTATGCAGAAAGCTGGATAACAAGACTTACAGACGGACGCCTCGTTGTTTCCACCTGGCAGACCGCAAGCGAAAATTCAAGCCAGTATCTCCTCTCCGAGGATGACGGCGAGACCTTCAAGGGGCCCTATGCTCAGCCCTTTAAGGGACAGAGCACGGGCATTGCTGCTTGGGAGGACGGAAGCGTTCTTATCGCATATAACCAGAGAAAGCACGGCACGGTAGGTGTTTGGCTTGCAATGGAAAGGTTTGGCGAGAACGGAAGCCTTGAGCTTCTTGAAAACGAGCCGGTATGGGAGGCTCAGACCGCTACCAAAACAGGAGACAGCACCGATTTCGGTCAGTGGACAGACTTTTCCTTCGGAGAGCCCTCCGTAACGGTTCTTCCCGACAATTCTCTCCTTGTGACACTCTGGTATCAGCAGGGAGACGTTAACGGTATCCGCTACGTTCATCTCGTAAGAGAATAAAAGAAAGCACTGAATAGCAGTGCTTTCTGCTTGTCGATAAAGTTATCGAAAAGCAGCCTCAGGCTGTAGAGAAGGATGCAGATTCCGTCAATTCAAGTCCGTCGGATGGGTTCCCCGAAAGTGAGCTTGCGAGCTTTTTTGGGTGCTGTCAGCGTACAAAGGTACGGCAGGACTTGAAAGGGCGAAAAGCTTGAAATCCCCTGATTCTCAGGGGATTTCTTTAATACAGCTTTAATTATTTGTTGATTTTGCTTTTTCAATTAAAGCTTCGATTTGGCTGTCTTTGTTTTGATACATTTTTCTTAGTATACAAATGTAATACTGTTACGTATGAACTGTGAACAATTATTATTAATTTGTTTGCATATTGTTGCATTTTCGTAAAGCGTTTGGTATAATTGATGTAATATTATTATAGGTAGGTATGCCATGAACGCTCCTGTCCCCTATCAGGGAAAAGAAAGATATATTTTTATAAGCTATTCTCACAGAGATACTGATAAGGTGTTTCCCATTATTTCAACTTTAATGGAAAACGGCTACCGTGTATGGTATGACCAGGGAATCGACCCCGGCACGGAGTGGGATGAGAATATTGCAATGCATATAAACGAGTGCGGCTACTTTGTTGCATTTATGTCAAGCAACTATCTGGGCTCAAATAACTGCAAGGATGAGCTTAAC
>JAFQNM010000182.1 GCA_017395885.1 Clostridia bacterium
GATGCATCGACTTCGTCGATATGATGTATTGCGCTGTGCGCAATATGATGTAAATTCGCTTCGCTCATTTATGATGCGAAGCGTTCCTTAATGTTGCGAAGCAACACATCATTAACGAAGTGACATCATTAGCGTAGCGTCATCATGTTCCCGAAGGGAACGCTTCATTGAAAAACGACAAGTTTCTGTCGAAACTTGTCGTTTTTCATGGCAGGGGCGCAAAGACTCGAACTCTGGACATGCAGTTTTGGAGACTGCCGTTCTACCAACTGAACTACACCCCTATTCGGCCGCATTTGCGACCTTTGTTATTCTATCACAGACGTTTCGTTTTTGCAAGCTTTTTTTGAAAAAAATTCAATTTTTTTGTGCTTTCCTTTTTTATCCTCTTTTTCCTCCCCTTTTCTGACATTTTTTGTGCTTTTATATTTATTTTATTTAAAAAGCTATTGACTTCTATCTCTTTTTGTTGTATCATATTTTCATAAAAACTTTACTAAACTAAAGTGATAAACTGTAAAGGACGGTTCTATTATGAAACTCAGAAAAATTCTTGCTATCGCTCTTGCCATCATTATGATCGCCGTTTCTCTTTGCGCTTGCGGCACAAAAAAGGATGAAACCAAGGACTCTGATGAGGACAAAACAAAAACCTCTGACCTTGCCTACATCCAGGACAAGGGCACCCTCATTATCGGTATGACCGACTCCGCCCCCATGAACTACAAGGACGAGAACGGCGAATGGATCGGATTTGATACCGAATTCACCTACCTCGTTGCCGAGGAGCTTGGTGTTGACGTGAAGTTCGTTCCCATCGTTTGGGATACCAGATGGTTCGCTCTTGAGACCAAGGACATTGACTGTGTTTGGAACGGTATGACCCTTGACGACACGGCTAAGGCCAATGCCGATTGCACAGATCCCTACGTTCGCAACGCTCAGGTCGTTGTTGTTAAGGACAGCATGAAGGACACATACAAGGACGTTGATTCACTCAAAAACTGCACCGTTGCAGTTGAGGTCCTCTCTGCAGGTAAGGGTGCCGCTGAATCTGCCAAGCTGAAGTTTGCCGAGTATCCCGCTCAGTCTGATGCTCTTATGGCTGTCGAATCCGGCAAGGCTGATGCCTGCATTATCGACATTACTATGGCCAACGCTATGACAGGAGAGGGCACTGGCTATGAGCACCTCACCGCTTCCTTCTCCCTCACTGAGGAGGTTTACGCTATCGGCTGCAGAAAGAACTCCGACCTCGATGAGAAGATCAATGAGATCATGGCTGACCTCATCGCTGACGGCTCTCTCCAGAAGCTTGCCGAAAAGTACGAGCTTACTCTCGTTACCGACGAAGAATAACTCTCTTCATACCTTCAATACTAAAACAGAGGGGAACTTCCCCTCTGTTTTGAAATGTTTACGTCTTTTTTCAGATAGGATTACATTATGGATCTCTCTACCTTTGTTAATGTTTCACTCAGGCTGCTTGAGGGCTTTGGCACCACTGTTCAGATCTTTTGCTTGACCCTTCTTTTCTCCCTGCCGCTGGGTCTTATTTTCTCCTTCGCCTCCATGAGCCGCTTCACTCCCCTTAAGCTGCTTATGCGAGTTTTTGTCTGGATCATACGTGGCTCACCTCTTATGCTTCAGCTTATCATCGTTTATTACGGCCCCGGTCTTCTTGCCTCCGCTATGGAAAGAGCAGGAACCCTTAACATTATATATGAGTTTGCCGAATACCTGAACTCCTTCCCTCCGCTGACTGCTACGGTCGTTGCCTTCAGCATCAACTATGCCTGCTACTTCTCTGAAATATTCCGCGGCGGCATTGAAAGCATTCCCCGCGGCCAGTACGAGGCAGGCCAGGTGCTTGGTATGACAAAGATCCAGATATTCTTCCGTGTTATACTCCTTCAGGTAATAAAGCGCATTATTCCCCCTATGTCCAACGAGATCATCACTCTCGTTAAGGATACTTCTCTCGCCCGCATCATCACCTGCTACGAGATCATTTACGTTGGAGAAAGCTTTACAAAATCTCAGGGTCTTGTTTGGCCTCTCTTCTATACCGGTGCTTTCTATCTCCTGTTCTGCGGTATTCTCACCATTCTGTTCGGCTATATTGAGAAAAAGCTGGACTATTTCAAGGCTTAAGGAGGTCACCACATATGTCTGTACTTGATGTTATCGGTTTGAAAAAGAGCTTCGGAAAAACAGAAGTGTTAAAGGGTATTTCCTTTTCCGTTGAACAAGGTGAGGTCATCTCCATTCTGGGCTCCTCCGGCAGCGGCAAGACTACCCTGCTCCGTTGCCTGAATTTTTTGGAAAAGCCTGACGACGGCGAGATCATCGTCAACGGAAGATCTATATTTTCTGCAAACGCCAAAAAACCTTCCGAAAAGGATATCGCAGCTGAGCGCCTCCACTTTGGCCTTGTTTTTCAGCAATTTAACCTTTTTCCCCAATATACAGTTTTGGGAAACCTTACCTTGGCGGCTCGTCTGAGGGTTCACGGAAAACGGGCGGAAAGAATTTCTGCAGTTGCCGAAATTGAAGAGGCAGCGCTCTCCACTCTTGCTTCAGTCGGTCTTCTTGATAAAAAAGACTTCTATCCCTGCCAGCTTTCAGGCGGACAGCAGCAGAGAGTTGCCATTGCCCGCGCCCTTATGCTTTCTCCTGAAATTCTTTGCTTCGACGAGCCTACCAGCGCTCTCGACCCTGAGCTTACGGGAGAGGTTCTCAGCGTTATCAAGGAGCTGGCCGCAAGAAACATGACGATGATAATCGTTACCCACGAAATGGCTTTTGCCAAGGAGGTTTCCGACAGGATAATCTTCATGGACGAGGGTGTTATTGCTGCCTGCGGCTCACCGGACGATATCTTCTCCGGCAACGCCGGAGAGCGAGTTAACAAATTCATTAGCGCAATGAGCAAATAAAACAATGAGAAAGACCTGCAGTTTTGGAGACTGCAGGTCTTTTCTTCGTTATCGAAAAATTATTCTACTATCTCATAGGAGAAGTTTTCATAGTGAAGGCGGGTGCCCTCATCGCATCCCGGAGGAAGAAGCGCCATTGCTATGAACAGCTCCTCTCCTTTTTCGTCTCTCAGGTATGCGTATTCTCCCTCTATTCTGAATACCGTATAATCTCGTTCAAGCATTTCAGTTCTTCTTTACCACGCTGTAAAGCTCCTCCATCTTATTGGTGCTGTCAAACATCATATTATACTGGAGATAATTATAGAGCTTCAGTCCGTCGCTGAGATCGGGGGTTGAATATGCAGATTCGTGGAAGTTATAATCCCAATCAAACCATCCCATCGCGTTCATTGCCATTACCTTGCTGTTCAGCTTATCAACAAACACGTTAAACTCTGTTTCGGGAATATCAACAAGGTCACGAAGGCGAGTAGAGAGGAAGTTTATGCTGGTGAGGGTAGGATCACGGTCGTCATCCACATCCTCATCAATATTGTAGTTTGCCCAGAAGAAATAGGGAACCACATATTTTGCAAGCTGATCCTTTGTTGAGGAATCGTCGTTAAGTCCGTAGAACTTGCCGGCCACGTTGGAAAGAGAGGGCTGATGGTCTCCAAAAAAGACGATGACCGTCTCCTCCTCCACGCTGCTGAAATACTCGATAAGACGCTTGAGCGCTCTGTCGGAATTATTGATGGAGGTGAGATACTCACGGATACCGTAATATGTGCTCATTCCCTCAATATCCACCTTATGGTCAAAGCCGAGTGTGTTATATCCGGAATGATTCTGCATTGTGATGGTGAAGTTGAAGAGAGGCTCACCCTCCTCTTTGTTCTCAAACAGGTCTATGATCTTATCATAAACCGCTCCGTCGCTCACGTGGCCTCTGTATATGCCGTTATCCTCATTTTCCTCAAGGCCGTCAAATGCATCCTTGAAATACTGCTCATCAAAGCCGAAATAATCGTAGATGGTATCTCTCTGCCAGTTCGTGGGGTTTTCGGGATGGATGGCAACAGTGTTGTATCCGGCCTCCTTAAAGGCATCGACCATTGTAAAGCTGTTTCCCTCGTTTATATAGAGGTTATATGCAACGGTATTTCTGGGTATGAACTGAATGGAAAGCCCCGTTAAGAACTCAAGCTCTGAGTTGGCCGTGTTACCGCCGTATACAGAGGAAAGAGCATGACCCTTTATAATATTGGGGGCGCTGTCATCAAGAGAATCAAGGAAGGGAGTAACGGGAATATTTGTGGGAACGTTTCCGCCCAGATATTCCGTAATATTGGAAACGTCTGTGAAGGTCTCGTTCATAATAACGATAACGTTGGGGCGGCGCTTTGTATCATCCTCGCCCTCTGTTATATTGCCCTCAAAGCCATCCACCATATTTTCAAGGCTTTCTGCATCATATCCCTCGGGAACAAGAACTCTTGTTGCAGAGGCAGAGTAGATCATATTAACGAGAAAGCCGTTTCTCTCGCTGCCACGGAACTTCCAGTATTTATCCTGATAAGAGATAACGGATGCTCCCACCTGCGTATAGATAACAACAACACAGAGAACGCCGCACACAAAGCCTGCCATGCAAACGCCGAACTGCTTCCAATTGCGCTCTCGCTCGGGGAACTTTGTCATCACGATGAAGGTGATGAAAAGAACGGAAAGTATTATTCCTATTTTTGTTATTTCGGAAAGCTCAAACTTATACTGATCTGCCACCTGAGCTGCTGTTCCCAGAGAGAAAAAATCGGAGAACTGGATCTCAAAGCTCCTCGCCTGAACCACCAGATGATCGGCAATGGCAAGTATCTGAGAAAGAACAGTTATTGCTATAACTGCGATCTTCAGCTTGCCTGTTATAAGCCATACGGTGCATATCAGGCCTACAAACAGTATAAGATTCATTATAAACTTGAATCCGCCTATCAGAAGAACTCCGCAGCTTATGGTCACCTGCATAAGTATAAACACAAGAAGCGACAGGGCAACCATTATTATGCTCTGGATCCATACGGGGAATTTATCTGTGATCTCAAGCCTGAACTGGAGAAAGAAGAAAACAACAACGCCGCTTATTATGCTCGTTGCCCAATGAACGGAAAGCAAAAGGCATATGGCAGCAAAGGCTGCCGCAATTATTCCGTATATGATAAGATGCTTTTTATCCTTATATCTTTTTATCTGTCCCCAGCTTTTTATAGTTTCAAACCATTTTTTGAAATTGAACCATTCCTTCAGATTTGACCATATCTTAGCAAACATACATATTCCTTTCTTTTGCTCAGCAAAAAATCGTTTATATATTTTTCTCAGACATACTGCATACAATGTTATAGTTCACAACCGATTTATTATACCACATCTCTGCGTTTTTTGCAACAATCACTTTTTCAATATTGATGCGCAAAATTAACAAAAAAAATCCTTCTTTCTATTGAATCTCTTGTTTGAATATTGTATAATATAAGTGTAAAATAATTAAGAAAGGTGTTAGAATATGACAGCTTATATTATTGGTGCAGTAGTTGTAGTGCTTGTTATTCTCTTCTCCTGCATAAAAATAGTCCCTCAGGCAACAGAATACGTTATCGAGTTTCTCGGAAAATATCGCACCACCTGGAGCGCCGGCATCCATTTTCTCATCCCCCTGTTTGAGCGTATCTCTAAGAGGATCACCCTCAAGGAGCAGTATCTTGATTCTCCCCCCCAGCCCGTTATCACAAAGGATAACGTTACAATGCAGATAGACACCGTTGTTTACTTCCGCATTTTCGATGCAAAGCTTTATGCATACGGTGCAGTAAACCCCATCTCCTCTCTTGAAAACCTCACCGCAACAACCCTTCGTAACATCGTTGGCGAGCTGGAGCTGGACTGTACTCTTACCAGCCGAGACACCATCAACGGCAAGATGACCGCTATCCTTGACGAGGCCACCGATCAGTGGGGCATCAAGGTTGGCAGAGTTGAGCTTAAAAACATCATTCCTCCCGCTGAGATCCAGAATGCCATGGAAAAGCAGATGAAGGCCGAGAGAGACCGCCGAGAGAGCATCCTCCAGGCAGAGGGTCACAAGGCCGCTGCCATTACCCGTGCAGAGGGTGATAAGCAGGCTATGATCCTTGCGGCAGAGGGTGAAAGAGATGCCCGTATCGCAAGAGCAGAGGGTGAGGCAAAAGCTATCTACCTTGCAAAAAAGGCAGAGGCAGACGGTCTTCGTGCCCTTAAGGAGGCAGGCGTTGACAGCGCAGTTCTTGAGCTCAAGAAGTATGAGGCTCTCGTTCAGCTTTCAAACGGCAGAGCATCCAAGATCATCATCCCC
>JAFQNM010000183.1 GCA_017395885.1 Clostridia bacterium
CAGAAATAATAACTCTGTCAGGTTCAACTTTAATAAGTTGTAGTGGTTCAATCCACATAGCCCCGGAAACGATATGCGCTTCTCGGATGAGAAGATCGAGGCGGCACGTAACTTTGCAAACAAGCTCTGGAATGCGGCTCGATTCGTTATGATGAACCTTGATATTGAGGATATCAGCCTTCCCGCAGCAGATGAGCTTGCTCCCGAGGATAAGTGGATCCTCTCTGCATTCAATGCAGCAGCGGCAAGCGTTAACTATAACCTTGAAAAGTTTGAGATCGGTATTGCTCTTTCCACTCTCTATGACTTTATCTGGGACGTATACTGCGACTGGTATATCGAGCTTACAAAGCCCTCCCTTAACGGAAGCGACGAAAACCGCAAAAAGACAGCTCAGAACGTTCTCGCCTGGGTTCTCCGTGAAACGCTCAAGCTGCTTCATCCCTTTATGCCCTTCATCACAGAGGAGATCTACTCCGGCCTTCCCGGAACAGATGAGAGCATTATGATAAGCGCTTATCCCGTGGCCGATCCTGCCCTTGACTTTGCAGAAAAGGCTCAGATGGATAAGGTCATCGATGCGATCAAGGCTATCCGTACCAGACGTGCCGAGATGAACGTACCTCCCTCAAGAAAGGCTAAGGTATATATCGTTTCCAAGGATGCAGAGGCATTCGGCCCCTGCTGCTATCCCTTCTTCGAAAAGCTTGCAAGCGCCGCCGAGGTAAGCCTTGCGGCTGAGTATACAGAGGAGGGCGCAGTTCAGATCATCACCGATTCTGCAGCTATCTATATTCCTATGGCAGATATGGTAGACTTTGAGGCTGAGAGAGCAAGACTTTCTGCCGACCTCAAGAGGCTTGAGGGTGAGATCAAGCGTGCAGAGGGCAAGCTTTCCAACGAAAGCTTCGTTGCAAAGGCACCTGAGGCTGTAGTTGCAGCCGAAAAGGAAAAGCTTGAAAAGTATAAGGCTCAGAAGGCAGGCGTTGAGGAAGCTCTCGCCGCTATCGCCGGCAAATAAAAAGCAAAAAAGCTATGCAAAGAACAAAACTTTGCATAGCTTTTGT
This sequence comes from Clostridia bacterium, assembly GCA_017395885.1. GTDB lineage: Bacteria > Bacillota > Clostridia > Oscillospirales > CAG-272 > Avispirillum. The sequence continues at coordinate 1,068 of JAFQNM010000183.1, forward strand.
TTTTTTGAGAAGTGCAGGTGCCTCAGGAGTTCATATCAAGCATATACTCAACAGAGTCCCGGAGTGCCTGCCAGCTGGCGTTGATAATGTCGGGAGAAACGCCAACCGTACGCCAGACGCTTTTTGAGTCTGTTGATTCGATAACTACTCGAACAACGGAGGCTGTTGCACCGCCGCTTGAAACACGAACCTTAAAGTCTGTCAGCTTCATTTTGTCGATGATGGGATAGAAGGAGGAGAGGGCCTTTCTCAAGGCCTTATCCATTGCGTTAACGGGGCCGTTTCCCTCGGCGGCCGAGAGCTTTTCCTTTCCGTCGACCGAGACCTTTATCATTGCGCTCGAGCGCATTGCGTCAACGGCCTGATCGTTGTGGCCGCCGGCATCCTCATCTGTCATGACCTTAAAGTGAACAAGGTCGAAATAATTTTTTCTGAGGCTGAGAGCATCCTTGATAACGAGGGCGAGAGAAGCCTCTGCATCCTCATAGGAGTAGCCGAGGGCCTCCTTTTCTCTAACAGCGATGAGAGCCTTCGTCACCTCAGGGCTGTTTCTGTCAAGATGTGGAAGTATGCCTGCCATTTTATCTGCCATTGCACTTCTGCCCGAGAGAGAGCTGATGACGATGTTGCGCAGGTTTCCCACCGCCTCGGGAGAAACGTGCTCAAAGGTGCGGGGGCTTTTCATAACTCCGTCTATATGCATTCCTGCCTTATGGGTAAAGGCGTAGCCGCCAACGAAGGGCTCACGCTCATCAAAAATACGGTTGGCCGTTTCGTTTATATACCTTGCGGTGGAGGTGAGGGCAGAGAGCCTTTCGCCTATGCAGTCAAAGCCCAGCTTAAGCTGGAGGATAGGTATTAAGGTGTTGAGGTTTGCGTTTCCGCATCTTTCTCCGATGCCGGAAACTGTTCCCTGAACCTGAACGCAGCCCGAAAGAACTGCGCTGACCGTGCAGGCCTCGGCCATGCCAAGGTCGTTGTGGCAATGGATGCCGATGATGCCGGGGAATCTTTCGCAGGCGGCGGCCGTTGCAAGGCCGATGATATCGGGCAGCATACCGCCGTTGGTATCGCAAAGGATGAGCCTGTCGGCACCGGCCTCTCTTGCGGTGGCAAGAACCTCCATTGCATAGAGAGCATCGTCCGAGTAGCCGTCAAAGAAATGCTCTGCATCGAAGAAAACTGTCTTGCCTGAGCTTTTCAGAAAGCTCACCGTATCTGCGATCATCCTCAGATTCTCTTTTTTGGTAGTGCCCAGCACCTTGGAGACCTGGTAGTCCCAGCTTTTGCCGAAAATGCATACCGTATCGCAGGGAACGGAGGCAAGAAGGGCAACTGAGGGAGATAGGGCGGCGCTTTCGCAGGGGCGGCAGGTGGCACCGAAGGCAACCAGCCTTGCGTTTTTCAGCTTTAATTCAGAAAGCTCTTCAAAAAAGCGGGCATCTGCCTCGCCGGTTACCATTCCGGCCTCAATGTAAGAGACTCCCAGATTGTCCAGTGCCTCTATTATTTTCAGCTTATCTCCCCTTGAGAAGGTAACGGTAGCGCTTTGCTCCCCTTCTCTCAGGGTCGAGTCGTATATTTCAAGCTTCATAGCTATGAATATTCCTTATCTTAAAACTTTCAGCTTTATTTGCCGGCTCTGGTCCATTTGTTGATGGCGTTGACGTAAGCCTTTATACTTGCCTTGATAACGTCGGCAGAAACGCCTCTTCCGGTAAAGGCGCCACGGTCTGAGGAGATCTTGACCTTGACCTCACCCAGCGCATCAGCGCCCTCGGTAACCGCCTTAAGGTTATAGGATTCAAGGTGCACGTCATCTGCGCCGGCAATTCTGTTTATTGTATTGAAGGCGGCATCAATGGGGCCCTCTCCGGGGGCAGATTCGGTAAATATTTCATCGCCTGCCTTGAGCGAAACGAGAGCCATGGCCTTCATATGGTTGCCTGACTGGATCTGGAAGGTGTCTATCCAATATTTGCCCTCAATGCCGTCCAGATATTCGTTGACTATGGCACGGATATCGCTGTCTGTAACGGCCACCTTTTTTGCGGCAATTTCCTTGAATCGGGCAAAGGTAGCGTCCACACCCTTGGGGTCAAGAGCGTATCCCAGAGTTTCCAGCCTTTCGGAGTAGGCGTGGCGGCCGCTGAGCTTGCCCAGCACCATGGTGCTCTTATCCGCACCAATATCCTCAGGGTCCATTATCTCGTATGTACAGCGGTTTTCCATCATGCCGTGCTGATGTATGCCGGATTCGTGGGCAAAGGCGTTCTGGCCAACTATGGCCTTGTTGAGCGCAACGTCATAGCCTGCAAAGGATGATACCATGCGACTGGTACGAAGGATCTCTCTTGAGTTGATACGTGTATCGCAGGCGTTGAAATCTCTTCTTACCCTAAGGGCCATAACTATCTCCTCGAGAGAGGCGTTGCCTGCCCTCTCACCTATGCCGTTAACGGCACATTCAATGCGAATGGCTCCTGCTCTGACGGCGCAGATGCTGTTTGCAACGGCAAGGCCCAGGTCGTTGTGGCAATGAACGCTGAGCTTTTTCTCTGAGAGACCCTCTGCGTTTTTGAGAAGGTAAGAAATAAGGTCTGCAAACTCCTCGGGAACGGAGTAGCCCACCGTATCGGGAACGTTGATGATATCTGCCCCCGCAGCTATTGCAGTTTTAACGGCGAGGCAGAGAAAGTCTCTGTCAGACCTTGTGGCATCCTCGGGAGAGAACTGCACCGTTTTGCAAAGGCTTTTTGCATATCTGACAGCCTCGCCTATACGGGCAATAGCCTCATCCTCCGTTATTTTCAGCTTGTAGCTGAGGTGAACGGGGCTTGTTGCAAGAAAAACGTGAATAATGGGGTCCTCTGCATCCCTGAGAGCCTCGGCCGCCGCATCGATATCGCTTTTCGTGCATCTGGCGAGAGCCTGAATGCTGCAGCCTCGAACCTCCCTTGCAATTGCAGAAACGGCCTCAGCATCCTCCTTGGAGGCGGCGGGAAAGCCTGCCTCAATGGCATCAACACCCAGCCGCTCGAGCTGCTTTGCAGTTTCTATCTTGTGGGAAAGTGAAAAGCGCACGCCCGGTGTCTGCTCACCGTCACGGAGCGTTGTATCAAGAATTTCAATATATCTCATTCTTATTCTTTCCTTTTTATAATTGCTACTCTGTCCCGTCCCTCAATATCCTTGAGTATTTCCGAGAAAAGGCCGAGGCTTTCTGCGATCTCGGTGATCGCGGGCCCCTGCCTCCAGCCGAACTCAATGGCGAGAGGGGCGCCCTTTCTCAGGTGGGAGAGATAAATTTCCATGATCCTTCTGATAATGGAAAGACCGTCGCCCCCATCGGTAAGGGCGTGGTGCGGCTCACCCAGCACCTCGGGAGAGAGGGTGGCCATTTCCTCGGCGGTAACGTAGGGGGGATTGGATACTATAATATCAAAATCTCCCTCCAGAGTATCTGTGCAGGCATCACCGAGGATAAACTCAATTCTTTCCGAAACTCCAAGCAAGCGAGCGTTTTCCCGGGCGACCTCAAGTGTCTGGGGGTAGAGCTCAACGGCAACAGCCGTAAGATCGGGCCGTTCAAGGAGAGCTGCAATGGCAATGCAGCCACTGCCTGTGCAAAGGTCGGCAAACCGTCCTCCCCGGGGAGCGCTTTTGCAAAGATAAGAGCAAAGAAGCTCCGTATCCGCTCTCGGAATAAGGCAGTCGGGCGTCACCTTAAAGGTGTATCCCATAAAGTCCCATTCTCCGAGAATATATTGAAGGGCCGTGCCCTTGATACGCTTGTTCAGAGCCTCCGTAAGAAGTGGGGAGGAGTAATCTCCGAATCGGGCCGCCGCCCGACTGACGCCCTCAAAGCGCACGATAAGCTCTGCGGCCTCAAAGGCAGGAGAGGATATGCCTGCCTGCTCAAGCATTTTTGTTATTTCACTGAAGGTCACAGCCTGAGTTATCCTCGCTTTGGTCGGCGGTGTCTTCGGCAGGGGCAGCATCCTCTGCCTTTTCCTCATCATTTTCTTTGCGGGCCTCGGGAAACTCTGAGGGCATTGCGTTCTTCAGAGCGGTGATGGCAACCTCAAGCTGCCCCTCATCAGGCTCTCTTGTTGTTATTCTCTGCATCCAGAGGCCGGGGGCGGAGAGGAATTTTGTAACGGGGTTGGGGTGCTTGCCTGCCCAGATGAGAAACTCAAAGCTTATGCCAACGATAACGGGGAGCATTGCAAGCTTTGTGAGGATAATTGCCCACTTTGACCAAGTGTTCCAGTTTATGAAGGTGGTTGCAAGGATGGAGATGATGAGCACGATGATAATAAAGCTCGTTCCGCAGCGGGGATGGAATCTTGTATACTTTTTAGCGTTTTCTGCGGTCAGCTCCTCGCCTGCCTCGTAGCAGGCAATGGACTTGTGCTCGGCTCCGTGGTATTCAAAGGTACGGCGGATATCCTTCATAAGAGAAACGAGGAGGATATAGCCAACGAAAATGGCGATACGGAGAACGCCTGAGACAGCGTTCTGAGCAAGGCTGGGGAGAGAAAAATCTCCGAAATGCTCGCAGAGGGCATTGATGCCGAAAACGGCGAAGTTTGGCAGGAGCACGAAAAGGCCGATGGAGAGGATTATTCCCAGCACCATACCGATGCCCATAATAACGCTCATAAGCTTATCGCCGAACTTATCTCTGAGCCATTTCTCGAATTTTGTTTCTTCCTCTGTTTCGTCAATGCCAAGCATATTGGCAGAGTCCTCAAGGGTGCCCATAGACATAATGAGAGTTTCCACCATATTAACGCATCCGCGGATAAGGGGAATGTTGCATATCTTGTGCTTTTTTCTCAGTGAGACGTGAGTTGAGTTTTTCACCTCAATGGTGCCGTCCTCCTTGCGGACAGCGAGGGAGACGTTATCTCCGCTTTTCATCATAACTCCCTCGAGCACAGCCCGGCCGCCGACCTTGCCCAGGCGGCAATTTTGTTCTTTACTCATATTTTGTTACCATTCCTTTTTTATGTAAGCATATCTCACCCAGAGGGCACTCGCCGCATTTGGGGCTGCGGGCAGTGCAAACGTCTCTGCCGAACTGAACGATACGGTGGCAGAAATCGCTTTGCTCCTCTGACGGTATGAGAGGTGTCATTATTCTTTCTGTTTTCAGTGGGTCCTTCTGTCCCTCGGGATAGAAGCCGAGGCGGCCGCATATGCGCATACAGTGAGTATCTGCAACGATGCCTCCCTTGTGGAATATATCTCCCAGCAGAAGGTTTGCTATTTTTCTTCCCACACCGGGGAGAGAGAGCAGGTCCTCCATATTATCGGGCACCTGACCGTTGAAATCGTTGATTATCCGCTGAGACGATTCCTTAATGCTTTTTGCCTTGCCGCGAAAGAGGCCGCAGGATTTTATAAGCTTCTCTATCTCTTCAACGGGGGCATCGGCCATAGCCTCTGCGGTGGGCAGCTCCTTGAAGAGATCACGGCAGACCTCGTTTACCCGCTCGTCTGTGCACTGGGCAGAAAGCCTTGCCATAACCAGCAGGCGCCAGGGGTCTCCTCCGCTCTCAAGGGAGCAGGCAGAATCGGGATAAA
>JAFQNM010000184.1 GCA_017395885.1 Clostridia bacterium
AGGCCGGTGCCGCCCTCAGCTCCTCTCTCTCCCCTGCTCTCAGCTCCCTTTGGTGCTCGCTCTCCTTTTTCGGCGGCCTTTGCTTTATTGCACTTATCGGCAAGCTTGTGCCCTCCTTCGAGGGTGACACCGCCGAGCGCAGCCTGAAAAGCTGTGAAAACGCAGACAGGCCTCATCTTCTCAGAACGGGGCTCTTCTGCGCTCTGGCCATTGCAGTTCACAACTTCCCCGAGGGAATGGCCACCTTTATTTCTGCTCTGCGAGACATTCGTGTTGCCGCTCCCCTCGTTGTTGCTATTGCAATACACAATATTCCCGAGGGGATCGCCGTCGCCGCCCCCGTTTACAGAGCCACCGGCTCCAAGAAAAAGGCCTTCACCCTTTCATTTCTCTCAGGCCTTGCCGAGCCCCTCGGTGCTCTCCTCTGCTGGCTTATTCTGATGCCCATTATGTCTGACACGGTATTCGGCACCGTTTTTGCCGCCAGCGCCGGCATAATGGTATACATCAGCATAGACGAGATACTACCCGCCGCAGATGAGGGGGGCCACCATGGACTTTGTGTTCTCGGCTTCGTTCTCGGCATGGCAGTTATGGCCTTGAGCCTTCTGCTTTTTATCTGATACCCCAACGCGGTATGTGTATTTGTTTACAAATCAGACCCACGTGCCGCGTTGACTTTTCAAAAAAAATGATTTATAATAACCGCATCTCAAAAAAGGAGCACGTTTGTGAAGATCAAAGCTGTACTTTTCGACCTTGACGGTACCCTCCTCTCTATGGATCAGGACCTTTTCATTTCTGAATATATTTCCGCCATTGCCGCATATCTTGCCCCCCACGGATACGACCCCCGCCTTTTTGCCAAGGCTCTCTGGAAGGGTACTGCCGCAATGGTCAAAAACGACGGTCAGGCTTTAAACGAGTCCGTTTTCTGGAGCGTTTTCTCCTCTCTTTTTCCCGATCGCAGCATAGAGGAGGACAAGCCCTTATTTGACGAATTCTACGTCAAGAAATTCGACTCTATCAAGGATAAGGTGGCAAAGCACGATCCTATGGCGAGAGCAGCCATGGACCGTATCAAGGAAAGGGGCCTTCGCACGATTCTTGCAACCAACCCTCTTTTCCCATCTATTGCTACGGAAAAGCGCATTGCCTGGGCAGGCTTCTCTCCCACTGAGTTTGAGTTCTTTACCTCCTACGAAAACTCCTATCATTCAAAGCCCAATCCCGATTACTACCGTGCCGTTTGCAAAAAAGCAGGACTACTGCCTGAGGAATGCCTTATGGTCGGCAACGACGTTGGTGACGATATGATAGCAGAGAGCCTTGGAATGAAGGTGTTTTTGCTGACGGACAACCTTATCAACAGCTCCTCTGCCGATATCTCCGTCTATCCGGGCGGAGGCTTTGCAGATCTCATAAAATTCATTGACACACTATAAAACCAACAGCCTGTGCATTATGCACAGGCTGTTGGTTTTTCCTTATATATCAAGGCTTGCAGGATTTAGTCATCTGTGTAAAACACCTCTGCCTCAGTGTGTTTTATGCAGTTGTCTATTTTGCAATATTGGGAAGCTTCACACCAAGATCTACCCTATCTGCGTGCCACTGGCATCTTTCGAGAAAGAACATTTTCTTATCATCGGGGAGAAAATCAAGAGCTGCATTCAGTGTCTTCTCACCCATTTTGCTCATATCGTATTCCTGCCAAACAGACTCCATATCGAGGCCCTCGTTTGAGCTCTCCAATGCATCGAACAGCTGTCCTCTCAGCGCAAGGCAGCTTTCATAGAAGGGCATATTTACCTCCTCTGCCTTATCTCTGTCATAGGATAGGTGCTGGTTCATCTGGCTTTCAAACACGTTAATAAGAAAGCACAGGTCATTAATATTCAGCTCCTGCCTCTCAAGAAGAGAGACCAGATTTTTATAATACGTCTTCATGAGGGTTGTGGCAACTGCAGGCTTGAGAGAATATCTGAAGGCCTCGTGCTTTTCCTCATCTGCATCAGGCCTCTCTCCATACTCCTCCTCATACCTTTTATAAAACGATTCCGGAGAGGTCTGGAGCACGTTCACCGATATAAGTGCATTAACAAGCTCTGCTCTTTCCTCCTCGGTTTCACAGCCAAAGGCCGAGAAAAGAAGCTCAGGGTCAGAATAAAAGCAGATGCTCTCCATTCTGTCTGCTCCGTTCAGTTCATTGAGAATCACTGCCATATTGAAGCTGCAAAGATAATCCACCCAGTAAGTATATGTCATGGGATCGGCGTTTGTCAGGTTTGAGGAATTTCTCTCGGCTGATGCCTCAAAAAACCAGCCCCAGTCGGCATGGTTCATATCCCAATCCTTCCAGTAAACGCAGATGCCGCATCTTCTCTCAGCTTCTCTTCCCAAATCCTCACACTGACAGCCGATCTGGATAATGTGCATCGTTTCGTGGATGAGAGTGCTTCTGTAAGCGCCCTCTCCCTTATAAAGCTCCGCCATATTTGCCGTTACGTTGCTGACGGTAAGAACACGCTCGCTTGTAACCTGTGCAAAATCCAGCATTGTGATATCGTAAACGATCTTCAGGCTGCCCATAGTGCAGTATACACGGTCTCTGTCTATATCGGGATGCTTCTCAAGCACAGCCTCTACCGTTTCAACTATCAGCGAGCAGATCTCTGCAAGGTATTCGTCCTCCACAGGCTCATAGCCGTAGGGATCATCGGCAAAAAACTCCTCGTTGTTTTTCTTTACCGCCTCTGCCAGCACCTCTGCAGAAAGGGCGCCGTCCTTGAGAACACAGTACTCGTGAGACTCAACGGATGCATCAAAATCAAGGCGGCTCAGAGCCTCCTCAGTTTCATAAAGGCCGGCATAGGGATACACGGTCTCAATTTGGGATATGCTCTCGCGAAGGGTATCTGCCCACTCAGCACTGAGAGAGACTGACACATCAGAGGGTGCCGCCTTCCACGAAAGGTCAAACACTCTCTCCGGCAGCTTATCCTCAAGAGACGGAGGAGGAGATTTCTTTGAGCAGCCGCCAAGGGCACTCACGATCATCAAAACAAAAAGAGATAAGGATATGATCCTTAAAACAAGCTTATTCACACTAAGACCGCCTTTTCAGATTTGACATTATTATACAACAGCCGGCCTACTCCGTCAAGGAAACAGGCTTTCAATTTCAAAAAAACACTTGAAATGAAATAGTCTGTATGTTATACTGTATTGGTTGATACGGAGGGTGTTATGAAAGTCATGACCTTCAATATCCAGCACTGTCTGGACTATAAAGCTCAGAAAATAGACCTTTCTCTCTTTTCAGATTACCTGAGGGAGCAGAAGGTGGATATCTGCGGTCTTAACGAGGTCCGCGGAGCGGGAAGCTGGGAGGGCTATACCGACCAGACCAATGCTCTTGGAGACAGCCTCGGCTGCAACCGCTTTTTCGGAGAGGCCATCAAGGTCGTTGGCACAAATCCGTACGGAAATGCTTTTCTCACGAAATACCCTGTAAAATCGGCAGAGGTGGTTCACATTCCCGACCCCGATGAGCGCAGCGAGGACGTTCACTACGAGCACAGATGTGCCATAAAGGCAGTTCTCAGCATTGAGGGACAGGACCTTCTTCTCGTGGTCTGCCATATGGGTCTTGCAAAGAGCGAGTGCCGCAATGCCGTTGAAACGGTATGCAGCATCGTTGATTCCACAGATCTGCCCTGCATAGTTATGGGAGATTTTAACCACACTAAGGAATCGGGTATGCTTGATTTCCTTTTTGAGCGGCTCAGCGATACGGATGACACGGCAGAAAAGAAAGGCATCTTCACATTTCCCTCATATGCACCGAGAGAGAAGATCGACTATATCCTCTACAGAGGGCTCGTCTGCAAGGAATGCAGAGTTTTGGAAAAGGTCGTTTCCGATCATTACCCTATCGTTGCAGAGCTTTCTCTGCCGTGACGGTAGACCGGGATCATCAACTATCAGCCTAATACGGAGATGTACCCAAGTGGTTGAAGGGTCCGCACTCGAAATGCGGTAGGTCGTTAACAGCGGCGCTAGGGTTCAAATCCCTACATCTCCGCCAGAAAAGAAACACCATTTGTCTACCAGACAAATGGTGTTTCTTTTCAACGAAATAAATCCCTTGCGGGATTTGTGAAATAACGCTTCGCGTTATGAAATAGCTGACGCTATGAAATA
>JAFQNM010000185.1 GCA_017395885.1 Clostridia bacterium
CGCAAGTACGAACCGCCCCTCATAGCCGAGCCGCTTCGTTATCAGCTCGATCCTGGGAATATGAAACGCATTAGAAACGGAAACTACGCATTCAGTACTCAATCCCTCATCCTCTATAATGGCATATGAATTCTTAAGGTTTTCAAGAGTGTTGCGAGACTTGTCCTCAACAAGGATACGCTCAGAGGCTACTCCCTTTTCCACGAGATAATCTCTCATAACGAGGGCCTCTGCCCTTATCTCATCGGCACCCTGACCGCCGGAAACGATACACATGCTGTGCGGAAGCTCCTCCATATACTCAGCCGCTTTATCGAGCCTTTTTTGCAGAGTAACTCCCGGTCTGTCTCCCTGAAGACCTGCACCGTAAACTATAAATACGCAATCCTCAGACAGCTCCTCTGGCTCCGATTGCAAAAAGCCTGCACCGAGAACAAAGGAGCTCAGCATCATAAACGTAATAAGATAGAAGAGGCCGCAGTATGCAAAAATATTTTCCAGAACGAAAAACAGCTTTTTCGGCAGTTTCTTTTCAAAAAAGCCTCTGAAAAACAGGGGGATGCCGAAAATGCCTATACCGAGAAAGGCGGCAACCAGCTCTATCTTATTGGAGGGCCAAAGCAAAAGCTTCAACAAAAACGAAACGTATGCCACAAGACCGAATGATGCACAAACGTAATAAACGATCTTAATTGCCCTTCTGTAAACGAGGGAAAGCTTTTCCTTATCCATTGTTTTCCTTATTTGCCGCGGCAAGAATTGCCGCTAAATCATAAATTCCCGTTACAGGAACTACCTGACTGTCCTGAAGCCGGGGAGCCTTTTTCTGCACGCTCCTCTTGGGGAGAGCAATACGGGAGAAGCCTATGCGCTCAGCCTCCTTCGCTCTCTGCTCGGCTGAGGATATGGCACGCACCTCACCGGAAAGGCCGATCTCACCGGCAACGATAAGTTCTGCAGGAACGGGAATATCCTTAAGGCTTGAGATCAGAGCCATTGCAATGGCAGCATCAGCCGCAGGCTCATCTATCCTGAGGCCGCCTATAACGTTAAGATAAACGTCACACTGGGAGAATTTAAAACCGAGCCTCTTTTCAAGAACTGCAAGGAGCAGGCACATTCTGTTAAAATCTATTCCGTCTGCCATTCTTTTGGGAGAGGCATAGGCAGTTGGGGTAACAAGAGCCTGTATCTCGGCAATGAGAGGCCTTGTTCCCTCCATCACGCAAACCGCACAGCTGCCCGAAACACCCTTGGGCCTGCCTGCAAGAAGCATTGCCGAAGGGTTATCAACTTCCTCAAGTCCGCAATCGGTCATTTCAAAAACGCCGATCTCATTAGTGGAGCCGTATCTGTTTTTTATAGCTCTGACGATTCTGTGGCTCTGGCTGCGGTCGCCCTCAAAGTTCAGCACCGCATCGACCATATGCTCAAGAGTTTTGGGACCTGCAATGTTTCCGTCCTTAGTTACGTGGCCAACAAGAACGATGGCGCAGCCGTCTGCCTTTGCACGAAGTATAAGCTGTGAGGAGCACTCTCTCACCTGAGTTGGGCTGCCCGCAAAGGAGTCAACAGAGGCAGAAACCATAGTTTGAACAGAGTCAACAATGACCACGTCGGGACTTATCCTGTCATACTCATTGATTACGCTGTCAAGATCTGTCTCAGTCAGCACAAGCACGTCTGCTTCGGCAACACCGAGGCGCTGTGCTCTCAACTTCAGCTGATTTTTAGACTCCTCTCCGGAAACGTAAAGAACGGTGTAGTTATCGTCTGCCTTACCGCAAAGCTGCATAAGAAGAGTCGATTTTCCGATTCCGGGCTCGCCTGCCAGGAGCACGGCGCTGCCGGGAACAAGTCCTCCTCCGAGAACACGGTCAAGCTCACCGATGCCGGTTACGATACGGGAGGCTTCACTGTCCTCCATATTTCCGAAGGTCTGAGCCTTCTCCTTTGATTCCGGGCGAACTGAGGCCATGCTTTGCTTGGCGGGAGCTCTGTAGGTCTCCTCATTGAGCGTGTTCCATGCCCTGCAGGAGGGACACTGGCCACTCCAACGAGGAAACTGAGAATCACACTCACTGCAAACAAATACTTTTTTCGGCGCTTTCATCTTACACCTCTATAAACACAAATATACAAAATAATTATATCACATGCATCGTTTCATTGCAATATATTATGTTTGAAAGTTTGCCAGAGAATCGGAAATTGCAGCCGCAATGCATAGTGCAAGCTTTTTCTGATAGTCCTCCGTTTTCAAAAGCTCCAGCTCATCTGAGTTGGAAAGGAATCCGCACTCAACAAGCACCGCCGCCATCTGAGAACGATGGAGCACGTAGATGTTGCTCCCTCCCCTTTTTATCTCTCTGTCGTTTTGCGGCTGGATGTAATTTTTCACGTATTCCTGTATTCTCAGAGCCGCCGTTATGCTGTCGCTGTCGTTTGGCGAGTAGTAGACCTGCAGGCCTTCTGTGCTGCTTTGAGGAAATTTGTTCATATGTATGCTGACAAACAGCTTACAATCTGATTCCTTTGCAAAGCGTACACGGTTTTTCAGGTCATAGGTCTTCTTTACGTTAGTGTAATCGTGAAGGTCGCCGTAAAGATCGTAAAGAGCCGTGTCACTGTCTCTGGTAAGAGCAGCATTGATACCGCAGGAATTGAGTATATCACAAACCTTAATAGCAACTGAAAGATTCAGCTCCTTCTCCAGTGTACCGTCAGTTCCAATGCATCCGCCGTCCTCACCACCGTGACCGGGGTCGATAACAACCGCAATAGGTTCATCGTCCCCGGTTGCGGCAACCGCACCTGCGCCTTCTTGCTCAATACCGTTGAGCGCTCCGAAAATGACGCAGGTAAACACCATAACTACCGAAAGCGCAATAAACGCCGCTAACCATTTGATCTTGTTCTTCATAATTACCTCCGTGAATCTGTAAGATAATATATGATGACCTAATCAAAAATAGCAATGCCTGTAAATAACAAATTCCGATTTATCGGGAGGGGAGAACAGTCGCTGAATGGTCGCTTTTTTGAAAAAAAGCTCCGCAAAAAACTTTAAACAGGTTTATATAAAGGGAGGGTGCTCCCTTTATATAAAC
>JAFQNM010000186.1 GCA_017395885.1 Clostridia bacterium
CATCAACCTCCCCTTTATCACCGCAGATGCAACAGGCCCCAATCACTTTGACGGAACACTTACCCGTGCAAAGTTCAACGAGATCACAGCAGACCTTGTTGATAAGACCGTTGGTCCTATGAGACAGGCGCTCAGCGATGCAGGCCTCACACCTGCACAGCTTGATAAGGTACTTCTCGTGGGCGGCTCCACAAGAATTCCTGCAGTTCAGGATGCAGTTAAGTCCTTCACAGGCAAGGAGCCCTTCAAGGGAATCAACCCTGATGAGTGTGTTGCTATCGGTGCGGCTATTCAGGGCGGCATCATCGGCGGCGATGTTAAGGACCTTCTCCTTCTGGACGTAACACCCCTTTCTCTCGGTATCGAGACTCTCGGCGGTGTGTTCAACAGGATCATCGAGAGAAACACAACTATCCCCGTAAAGAAGAGCCAGATCTACTCCACAGCGGCAGATAACCAGCCCGGCGTTGAGATCCACGTTCTTCAGGGTGAGCGTGATATGGCCGCAGGCAATACAACTCTCGGCCGCTTCTCTCTGGACGGAATCGCTCCCGCTCCCCGTGGAGTTCCTCAGAGCGAGGTAACCTTTGATATCGACGTTAACGGTATCGTTAACGTAACTGCCGTTGATAAGGGCACCGGCAAGGAGCAGCACATCACTATCACATCCAGCACAAATATGAGCCAGGAGGATATTGACCGTGCAGTTCGCGATGCTGAAAGATTCGCAGAGGAGGATAAGAAGCAGAAGGAGTCTGTTGAGGTTAAGAACCGTGCAGAGCACATGATCTTCCAGTCTGAAAAGACTCTCAGCGAGCTTGGCGATAAGATCACCGAGGATGATAAGGCTCCCGTTCTTGCTGCTATCGAAAAGCTGAAGGCAACAGTTCAGAGCGGCGATACCGAGGCTATCAAGGCTGATACCGAGGCTCTTGAAAAGTCCTTCTATGCTATCAGCGAAAAGCTTTACAGCCAGGCAGGCGCACAGGGCGGCTTTGACCCCAACGGTCAGGGCGGAGCTCAGAGCGGCGACGGAACCTTCTACTCTGCAGATTACGAGGATAACTCCGATAAGTAATTTATAACCTATGGGGACGGGCGAAAGCCCGTCCCTTGGGTGCGTTTTGTTGCTTATTATTTGTTCTTGAAATTTGGCTTCAGAAAAAGTGATGCCGAATTTAAAGGCTGAATAATAAATAATGAATCTACACACGCAAAGAGGAACATATATGGCAGACAAGAGAGATTACTATGAGGTGCTGGGGCTTGAGAAAAGTGCCTCTGAGGATGAGATAAAAAAGGCCTACAGAAAGCTTGCCAAAAAGTATCACCCCGATATGAATCCCGGGGATAAGGAGGCCGAGGTCAAGTTCAAGGAAGTGAACGAGGCTTATGACGTGCTTTCCGATGCAGATAAAAAGGCAAAATACGACCAGTATGGCCACGCTGCATTCGATCCTGCCTCGGGCGGCTTTGGCGGTGGCGGCTTCGGTGGCTTCGGCGGCTCATCCAGAAGGCAGAACGGCCCTGTACGAGGCGAGGATATAAGGCTCAGACTTACTATTACGTTTGAGGAGGCCGTTTTCGGCTGTAAGAAGGATATCCAGTATCAGCGCATTCAGAAATGCCCCGATTGCTCAGGCTCAGGCGCCGCTCCCGGCACTCAGCCCAAGACCTGCCCCGACTGTCAGGGCCGCGGTCAGGTGAGAGTTCAGCAGAGAACTCCCTTCGGCGTTATGCAAACTACCCGTGATTGCGAAAAATGTCACGGCGTTGGCAAAATCATCGAAACACCCTGCAAAAACTGTAAGGGTCAGGGCTATGTGAAGGCAACGAAGAAGCTTACCGTTACCGTTCCCGCAGGTATTGACGACGGACAGGGGATCGCTCTTCGCGGTGAGGGCTGTGACGGAAGAAACGGAGGCTCGACCGGCGATCTTCGCATAACCTTTAACGTCCGTCCCCATGCATTCTTTGAGCGAGACGGCTATGATATCTATTGCGATATTCCCGTGAATTTTGTGGACCTTGCTCTCGGCGGAGATATTGAGGTTCCCACGATCTACGGCAATGAAAAACTGGAGATCCCCGACGGAACTCAAACGGGAACCACTTTTACCCTTAAGGGCAAGGGCGTTCAGGTGGTGAACTCCCAGCGAAAGGGAAATATGTATGTCACCGTTGTGGCAGAAACACCCAGAAGCCTTTCCAAAAAGCAGAAGGAGCTTCTCCGCAGCTTCAAGGAAAGCTTTGAGGGATCAAACCATCCCAAGTGGGATAAGTTCAAGAAAAAATTCTTCAATAAATAGGAGCAAGCCATGTCAGATAAATGGATACAGATAAAGGCCAGCGCAGAGAATAAATATCTGGATGATATATGTGCTGTGATGAGCATGATAGATGCGGCTCTGATGATAGAGGATTTCTCGGATGTGGAGAGAGATCTGGACGGAGTTTACGGTGATCTCATAGATGAAGAGCTTCTCAGCCGTGACAGAACAACGGTTTCTGTTTCCGTGTTCATTCCCGAGATCAAGAATCCCGCAGAATCAGAGGGCTTCATAAAGGAGCGCTTTGCGGCTCTTTCTATTCCTGCAACCGTTGATATCATCGGAGTTCACGAATCTGATTGGGCAGACTCCTGGAAGCAGTATTATAAGCCTATCAAAACCGGCAAGAAAATAGTGATCGTCCCGGTTTGGGAAAAATATGAGCCTGAGGAGGGCGAGATCACGGTGCTTATGGATCCCGGCATGGCATTCGGAACGGGCACCCATGAAACAACAAGGCTTTGTGCAACTCTTTTGGAAAAGCACCAGAAGGCAGGGGATAAAATGCTGGACGTAGGATGCGGCAGCGGAATCCTTGCTATCTGCTCTGCAAAGCTTGGTGCCTCTCAGTGCTTTGCCTGCGATATTGATGAAAACGCTGTCAGAATAGCAAAGGAAAATACACAGATCAATGAAACTCCCTGTGTTAAGGTTGGTGCCTCCGACCTTCTGAAGCAGGCGGAAAAGTGCGAGGGCGGATACGATATCTGCTGTGCAAATATCGTTGCCGATATTATTATCCGTCTTGCTCCTGATATCGGTGAGTTTATCGCCCCCGATGGAGTAATTATCGTTTCAGGCATAATTACAGAAAGAGCAGACGAAACTATTGCTGCTCTTGATGCTAACGGATGGGAGCTGTTCGATAGCCTCCGTGAAAACGGCTGGTTTGCAGGCGTTCTCAGAAAGAAATGATCTCTTATATAATAATCTGAAGCTTTCTGCTTTTGCAGAAAGCTTCAGACTGTCGAAAAAGGCGCAGAACAAAAGCTGCGATCAAAAAATAGATTAAGCTAACAGGTATAAAAGATCAAAAAGGCAGAAAACCGCCGAATTTTCGGCGGTTCAGGCTGTCGAAAAAGGCGCAGATCGCAAATATATCAAAAGAAAGACAGCCGGATCGAAACTTTAACTGTAAACGGCAAAAGCAACAAATAATTAAAGTCACATTAAAGAAATCCCCTGAAATCAGGGGATTTCAAGCTTTTCGCCCTTTCAAGTCCTGTCGTACCTTTGTACGCTTACAGGAACCCCCAAAAGCTCGCAAGCTCACTTTCGGGGAACCCCTCCGACGGACTTGAAATGACGAAATCTGCATCCTTCTCGACA
>JAFQNM010000187.1 GCA_017395885.1 Clostridia bacterium
AACACCTGCAGCCTTTGCATGGTTGATGGCCTCAACTGTCTGGGGCATGATACCGTCATCTGCCGCAACAACGAGAATTGCAATATCGGTAGCCTGTGCACCTCTTGCTCTCATTGCGGTAAACGCCTCGTGTCCGGGGGTATCCAGGAACGTAATATCCTTGCCGTCAATATTAACGGTATAAGCACCGATATGCTGAGTAATACCTCCGGCCTCTCCCTTTGTTACGCTTGTGTGACGGATAGCATCGAGAAGAGATGTTTTACCGTGGTCAACGTGACCCATTACGCACACAACGGGAGGACGCTCAACGAGGTTCTCATCGTTATCCTCTTCTTCATTGAAGAGCTTTTCCTCAATGGTAACAACGACCTCCTTAGTACAGATAGCACCAAGCTCATCTGCAACAAGGTATGCCGTATCATAGTCGATGATCTGGTTGACGGTTACCATCATACCCATCATCATAAGGCGCTTTACTACCTCGGCAGCAGTAACCTTCAGGCGGCTTGCAAGCTCTCCAACGCTGATCTCATCGGGAACGGTGATCTCAAGCTGCTTCTGCTTTGCCTTCATAGCCTCCTGCTTGCGGAGCTTCTCCATAGCCGCACTTTCCTTGTTACGGTTTTTGGAGGAGCGCATATCGCGGTTGTTCTGCTTCTTGAGCTTCTGCTTTGTAGAAGCATTTTCGCTCACATGGCTGTCATGAACGAAGCTATCCAGCTTTTCATCATACTTGGAAAGGTCAACGCTGGAGGCACGGGTATCTATAACTCTGGTAGCACCTGTGCGCTTACGCTCGTTCTGAGGCGCCTGAGGAGCCTTCTTCTTGCCGCCCATTGTGGACTGGTCGGGAGTATAGCTTCTATCCTGGCTGTCAGAGCTCTTTTTCTGGTTTTCATATGCCTTCTGAACTCTGTCGCTCATTGACTGCTGGGGTCTTCTCTGAGGCTGCTGAGCCTGGGGCGCGGGAGCCTTTTCTCTTCTCTGCTGGCCCTGTGCCTGTGTCTGAGCCTGCTGACCCTGAGCCTGCTGGTTGCGAGGTCTCTCAGGTCTCTGCTCTGCCTGTCTCTTTTCTCTTGCCTTTGCCTCCTCTGCAGCACGAGCCTCTGCAGCGGCCTTCTTTCTTGCCGCCTCTTCCTTTGCGGCCTTCTCAGCATCAGCCTTTGCCTTTGCTGCGGCTGCCGCCTTCATCAGAGCTGCATCCTTTGCTGCGGCACGTGCTTCGGCCTCTGCCTTTGCTCTTGCCTCTGCCTCTTCCTTTGCTTTAGCCTCAGCCTCTGCCTTTGCTTTTGCCTCGGCCTCTGCCTTTGCTTTTGCCTCAGCCGCTCTTCTCTCTCTTGCAGCAATTGCTGCCTTGGAGGGCTTGACTGAGGGGATAGCTGTCTTACCGTGAACATATCCGTCTATATCGGATATCTGGTTTGCCTTTGTAAGCATATCGAGAAAAAGGTTTGCCTCGTCTGCCTCAAGAACTGTCATAGTCTTCTTGCCTTCGAGACCTGCCTCTTCAAGCTTTGTGATAATATCCTTGGATCTCATATCAAGATCCTTTGAAAGCTGGTTGATGCGGAAAATCGGGGCTTGTGCCATATTGTTATACCCGTCTCCCAAAGGGAGCCTTCCTATCAGATTATTGTGAAGATTACTTATACTTATTCATCGGATGAGCACTTTACTATCTGCTCTGCGAGCCCCTTATCTGTAAGGGCGACACAGGCGGTGGGTGATATTTTGCCAACTCGCCTGCCCAGTGTTTCCATATCGCATGGCATATTTATGAGATGAACGCTATAGTATGCGCATTTATCCGTGATCTGCTTTACCGTTCGCTCTGAGGCATCGCTTGCCAGAAGAACACAAAAGGGACGCTTCAGCTTTCTGATCTCCTTGAGGACCAGATCCGTGCCGAGCACCGTGCTTCTTTTTGCCGCTGCAAGCCCCAGATATGTGAGTATCTTATCAGTTTTCATCGGCGTTTTCCTTCTCTGCAAGAGCAACCTCCTCCTCCAGAGCCAAAAGAAGCTCCTCGGGGATCTCGCACTCCAGATTGGTTTTAAACCTGTTCTGCTTTCTTGCCTTTTTAAAGCATGCCGTCTTTTTGCAAACGTAAGCGCCTCTTCCGCCAACCTTACCGGTAAAATCGAGAACCACGCTGCCCTCGGGAGTTCTCACAACTCTGAGAAGCTCCTTTTTGGGAAAGGACTCTCCGCATCCGGTGCAACGGCGCAAGGGGATCTTTTTCTGTTTCTGTGCCTTAGCAGACATATCAGTTGCCCTTTATGTCGATCTTACAGCCTGTGAGCTTTGCAGCAAGACGAGCGTTCTGGCCTTCCTTACCGATGGCAAGAGAAAGCTGGTCTGCGCTGACGATGACTCTTGCGCTGCGCTCGCCGTCCATTTCAACGTCGATAACCTCAGCGGGAGAAAGAGCTGACGCAATGAACTCTGCCGCATCCTCAGAATACTCAACAACGTCGATCTTCTCACCACGGAGCTCATCAACGATATCTGCGATTCTGCGGCCGCGCTCACCGATGCAGGCACCAACGGGATCAACGTCATCATCTCTGGAGTAAACTGCGATCTTTGTACGGCTGCCTGCCTCACGGGCTACGGAATGGATAATAACAACGCCCTCCTCGATCTCGGGGATCTCGGTTTCAAAAAGTCTCTTAACGAGGCCGGGGTGTGTTCTGGAAAGAGTAACGATGGGGCCGGGATTGCTGTCACGGCGAACCTCGGTAACGAACACCTTGATTCTGTCGCCTGCGGCGAAGGTCTCGCCGGGGATCTGCTCGCTGTAGGGGAGAACAGCCTCGCTTGTGCCGGTATCAATAACGATATCTCCTGAGGAGTCTGCCGTTTTTGTAACGATAGCGGTGATGACCTCCTCCTTCTTCTTATCGTACTCACGGATCATAGATGAGCGCTCTGCTTCTCTGATACCCTGAATGATAACCTGCTTTGCAGACTGAGCGCTGAGGCGGCCGAAGCCCTTTGTTTTTACCTCTGTTTCAACAACACCGCCAAGGGTGTGACGGCGAGAGAGCTTCTTTGCATTTTCAAGAGAGATCTCTGTTGCGGGGTCTGTGACCTCCTCAACAACGGTCTTCTGCTCGTATACCTTAACGTCCTTCTTTGCAGGGTCGATGACCACACGAACGTTTGTTGTGCCGTATTCCTTCTTGAAGGCGCTGACAAGAGCAGCCTCAACCTTCTCGATCATGTATTCCTTCGGGATGCCCTTTGTCTTCTCAAGAAGATCAAGAGCGTTGAAAAATTCCTGATTCATTTTCTTTTGGTTCCTTTCTGGAAAATATGTTATTTAATTACCAATCAAACACGGTGGAGACCTTAGCCACAGAGGACTTTTCAAGAACGATCTCCGCTTCGTCAACATTTACGCTGACAGTTTTTTCATCAGCTCCGGAAAGGATGCCGACGATCTGCTTCTTGCCGTCAACAGGGGCATAAAGCTTAACCTCCACCTTTTCGCCCATACAGGCCTCAAAATGCTCGGGGCGGGAAAGAACTCTTTCTATTCCGGGGGAGGAGACCTCCATCTTGTAGGAGACCTCAATAGGGTCTGCCTCATCGATAATGGGGTCAATGGCTCTCGCCATTTTTTCGCAGTCCTCAATATCAATGCCCTCAGGCTTATCGATAGTGATACGGAGGATCATATCAGCGCCCTCTTTAACGTACTCAACGTCCCAAAGCATAAAGCCGAAGCTGTCTGCCACGGGGCTGACCAGGTCTCTGACGGTGCCTGCGATATTTTTCTTCTGCTTTTCCATTTTTCACCTTATAAATTAAAATTCTCATAAAAGAGAGAGTGGGTTTTGGCCCACTCTCATACTTTCACTCTATTACGCTATGTATTATATCACATATTTTCAACTTTTGCAAGAGATTTTTGAATTTTTCTTTTATTTATAACAATTGTACAGTTTTGACCCTTGCACAGATGTTATTTATTGCTGTTGGTGCATTCAAGGAAAGCTTATCAGTCAAAGCGCTTGTTGCACTTGTTGCAGATCAGCTTTTTGGAGTTTTCTCCGATGGCAAATATACCTGCTACACCGAAGGTTAATGCCTTTTCAAGCTTTGATACGCTTCTTATATCCTTGCTGCCGCAGAAGGGACATCTTCCGGAAAGGGACGTGTAGAATACAAAGCCCTTGTCAACGTCTCTTTTGAAATCCTCAAATGCTCTGTACTCATTACAGATATATCCTGTGCTGTCGTTGTACCACCTGTACTGACATTCCTGCTGAGCATGAAGAACAGCACACTCCTGCGCCATATCTCGGGTCAGTCCCTTTTGCGTAAGTATATAATATTCTATACCACGCTCAAGAACCGGTGAGGTCATCATAAGCTGGCGGATGATCTCGGGATCAAATGTCTGAATTTTCATCTATTCCTCCTGTTTGCCGTTGTGTCGGCTTTTATCTTATTTTATCCTACTTTTTCCTACCTGTCAATATTAAGTGCGATTATGGGTTATAATCTTTTAGCAGCAAACAAAGAAAGGATCGGCCGGTTATGAAAGCTTTAAAGGAAAAAATAAGCATCACCATAGACAGCGATATGGCCGATCTTTGTCTCAGTATATCAATTTAGTTTTGAAATAGCATATAAGAAAGCTTGAGGAGCGATAACAGCAGCTCTCAACTCTAAAAAGCTTCAGGCTTTCGAGAAGGATGCAGATTCCGTCATTTCAAGTTTGTCGGGGAGGATAACTTGTAGGGGCGGATGTAGGATCCGCCCCACGGTTGATATATTTTAAATCTTTCTGTTAAACCGGAATTTAAGCTCTCGGCCGGAAAGACTTTTCTCACATCACGTCTTTACCTTTTATGTTGACCCACCGTTGTTTTTGTGATAAACTAATGATACGAAAGGATCAACAGCTCAGAGAAAGGAGCCGGCCATGGAAAAATTCAAGCTCGTTTCGGAATACAGCCCCACAGGCGACCAGCCTCAGGCCATTGACAAGCTTTCTGCTGGCATTGATGCAGGTGAGCGCTTCCAGACCCTTATGGGAGTTACGGGAAGCGGCAAGACCTTCACTATGGCAAATATTATTGCAAACACCAACCGCCCTACCCTGGTGCTTGCCCACAACAAAACGCTGGCAGCACAGCTCTGCTCCGAGTTTCGCCGTTTCTTTCCCGAAAACGCAGTTGAGTATTTCGTCTCCTATTACGACTACTATCAGCCTGAGGCCTACGTCCCGGGCAAGGATATGTATATAGAGAAGGACTCCTCGATAAACGATGAGATAGACAAGCTGCGCCACAGCGCAACAAGCGCCCTCTTTGAGCGGCGTGACGTTATTATCGTTGCCAGCGTTTCCTGCATATTCTCTCTCGGCCCCCCCGAGGAGTATTCCTCTCAGGTAACGGCTCTGCGCCCCGGTATGCAGATGGACCGTGACGAGCTTGCAAGAAAGCTTATCTCCGTTTCATATAACAGAAATGATATGGCCTTTCAGCGAGGCACCTTCCGTATGAAGGGAGACACGCTTGAGGTCTTCCCCTCAAACGAAAGCTCAAAGGGTATCCGTGTTGAGTTTTTCGGAGACGAGATAGACAGAGTATGCGTTATAGACGCCCTCAAGGGAACAGTTATCCAATCTGTCAGCTACGCTCCCATATACCCCGCAAACCACTACGTTCTTTCTGAGGAGCACAAGGAGAGAGCCTTTGAGGAGATAGAGAGGGAGCTTGAGGAAAGAATCGAGTTCTTTGAATCTCAGGGCAAGCTCATAGAGGCTCAGCGTATTGCCGAGCGCACAAGATACGATATGGAAATGCTACGTGAGGTAGGCTTCTGCTCCGGAATAGAAAACTATTCAAGAGTTTTCGCAGGCCGTGCTCCCGGAAGCACTCCGTACACTCTTTTGGACTATTTCCCCAAGGATTATCTTTTGTTTGTGGACGAGTCTCACGTCACCCTCCCTCAGGTAAGAGGAATGTTCGGAGGAGATCGTGCAAGAAAAAAGAATCTTGTAGATTACGGCTTCCGCCTGCCCTCTGCATACGATAACCGCCCCCTGAATTTTGAGGAGTTTGAGGGGAAAATAAACCAGTTGATCGCCGTTTCCGCAACTCCGGGAGAATACGAGAAAGACCACTCCTCACAGATTGTTGAGCAGATCATACGCCCCACGGGCCTCCTTGATCCCGAAATTGAGGTTCGCCCCGTTGAAACTCAGGTGGATGACGTTCTCTCCGAGATCCGTCTACGCACCGAAAAGGGAGAGAGAGTTCTGGTAACCACCCTGACCAAAAAAATGGCAGAGGACCTTACCGAGTATCTTGACAGCCAGGGGGTCAGGGTAAAATATATCCACCACAGCGTGGAGACCATGGAGCGAAGCGAGCTGCTTCGTGACCTTCGCCTCGGCGTTTACGACGTTCTCGTCGGCATCAACCTGCTCCGTGAGGGAATCGACCTTCCCGAGGTCACCCTCGTTGCCATACTCGATGCAGATAAGGAGGGCTTCCTCAGAAGCGAATCATCACTAATCCAGACCATCGGCCGAGCGGCAAGAAACGTTGGCGGCAAGGTCATTATGTATGCCGATACGGTGACGGGCTCAATGAATGCCGCCATTTCAGAGACCAACCGCCGCCGTGAAATACAAAACCGATATAACGAGGAGAACAATATCACCCCCACCACCATCAAAAAGGATGTTGGAGACCTTATTCAGATCGGTAACTCAAAGGCAGGCAAGGGCGAAAGAAGGAAGGAGAGCCTCGAGGATGAGATCATCCGCCTGAGAGCAGAAATGAAGGCTGCCGCAGCAGAGCTCCGATTTGAGGAGGCTGCATTCCTCAGAGATAAGATCCGCTCTCTTGAGGCCGCAGGCAGCTCAGAGCCCTCCTCCCCATCGGGAGGCGCCCGAAAAAATAAAGGGCGAAAAAGAGGGTCAAAATAGCCTTGACAAAAGGTGTGCTCTCGTATAGAATAGTAATGTAATACCAAGTAAAGGAGAAATACAAATGTCTGAAAATGAAATCTTCGAGAACGAAGAGGTTCTCGTATATACTCTCATCGATGATGATAACAACGAAACAGATTACGCTGTTCTTGCAAGCGTTGAGGTAGACGGCAAGACCTACTACGCTCTCGCACCCTACACAGAGGATGAGGATGAGCCTGAGGAATATATCGTTCTCAGAGTAGAAAAGAGCGAGGAAAACCCCGATGAGGATATCTTCGTTTCTATCGAAGATGATGAAGAGTTTGACCGTATCGCTGATATTTTTGACGACGAGTTCGCAGATATCGACTACGATATGGCACCCGAAGAGGAATAAGCTTTACAAATAAGGGCTAAACTAACCTCAGAAAAACGCCTGCTATGTGCGTGTTAAAGCCTCGTAATTAAACCCACAATTGATTAAAGGAGTTCAACCTGTCGGCAGGTATGCAGGCCTCCCGCCCCCCTCTCCTTTGACAGGGGACAGCGGACGTTGGAAGCACAAAACCGATGGGCGAGAACGCCGCCTTGCTTATGCAGGGTTTTTAATTACTGCTTCACACGGCATCGCGGGCATTATTATTAAAGCAAAAAGCAACGGTAATACCGTTGCTTTTTGCTTTTCAGACTGTCGTACCCTTGTACGCTGACAGGAACCCCCAAAAGCTCGCAAGCTCACTTTCGGGGAACCCC
>JAFQNM010000188.1 GCA_017395885.1 Clostridia bacterium
GGCAGCCTCAAGATCTGTGTTGTGAGTAACGATCTGATTGGGACGAAGCTCAAGCTCGGAGAGCTTTCCGAATGCAGGCTGAAGAGCAGAGATAAACTCAGTTTTCAGCTGACCTTCAATCTCGTCTCTTGTATATTCGTTTTCAATGTTTCCGCAAACGTTTGTATAGAAGAGAAGGGGGTCAGCGATCTTGTAGGAGTAAACGCCGGAGCAACGAACGGAAACGTCGATGTCGAGACCGATCTTGGAGTCAACAACACGGAAGGGGATAGGATTGGGTGTACCGAACTTGTTGTCTATAAGCTCTTTTGTGTTGAAATAGTAAACTCTCTGGTCCTTGCCTGTATCTCCGCCGTAGGCAAATCTCTTGCCGATAGTCTTGAAGGTATCAAGAATGCTTTGTCCGAGATTTCCGGCAAAAATAGAGGGCTCTGTTGAAGTATCGTATGTATATTCGCCGGGCTCAGCACAAACCTCAACTACCTTGCCCTGCTCAACGATGATCATGCACTGACCGTCAGCAACGGCAATGCCCGATCCATTGGAGATAATATTGTCATTTCCCTTTGTGTTGGAGGAACGGCCGCTTATCTGCTTCTGCCCCTTCTTTACCATAACCTCCTTATCCATTGCTTCGCAGTAGAAAAATTCCTTCCACTGGTCAGCAAGCACGCCGCCGATGGCGCCTATTCCTGCTTTAATAAGTCCCATAATGTGTCTCCTTTATAAAAATGTAATGTTTTTATTCTTCGCAAAAGCCGCGAGTAAATAAGAATTCAAGTCTTTCTGTATTTTCCGTAAGATAGAGGTAAGCGAAAACGCATTCAAGCCCCGTGGCACGGCTGTACTGAGCGTGAGTTGCGCTTTTGGGGGAGGAATGGGTGTGGTTTCTGCCTCTTTTGTAAATTGCCAGCTCATCGTCTGTAAAGGCATCAATAAGCC
The DNA here is from genome assembly GCA_017395885.1 of Clostridia bacterium. Classification (GTDB taxonomy): domain Bacteria; phylum Bacillota; class Clostridia; order Oscillospirales; family CAG-272; genus Avispirillum. Next base: position 943 of record JAFQNM010000188.1, read on the forward strand.
GTTCAACAGCCTTTGCCTGGCTTACTGCGGTAACATACCCGCGAGCGCGGGTATGTATATCGCCTTTCTTGTCAAGGATCAGCTTTTTTCTCACCATGATCTCGAGCACGGAATCGCCCAGATAAGCAAGTGAGGCTATAGAAAGCTGGTTTACTTCGTTTTTTTCCATAATAATGTATCAGATCTTTCTTCTGAAGTATCTGTTGATAAGCTTCTGCCAGGGATTCATACCTGCATAAACGGAGGATATGATATCCTCAAGGTATTCTGCCAGAGCATTCTGCTCGTCAAATTTAAGTCCGTGACCGAACTCCTCCTTCTGGATAGCGTATATAACGTCCTCGATATCGACCTTGGAGAGATCTCCGTAGTCCTCTCTCATTCTGAGAACGAACTCTGAGGGCAGCTCGCCTTGCCTTGGCTCGCAGCCGATAAGAGCAAACACCTCCATTATCCAGTCGGTAAGCTTGTTTGCACACTCATGTCTGTCGAAATCCTTTTCGAGGAAGGTGTCTCTGTTCTTGGCAGAATCGATAACCTTGTAGCGTGCGTTCATAGCTTCCCATGCTCTCTTGCGAATGAGCTTTATAATGAGGAAAACGATAAGGCCCACAGCCAAAGCGATAAGAAGGATAACGATTATTCTGAAAAGCAGAACGAGATCGGAGACATCCTCCTCGACCTGTTCCTCATCGGAGGTGTGGGGACGGTTCTGAAGACTTTCCTCCAGCTGCTCCTCCTCTTCGTCGTCAACGAAATCGGGGGGAGTTACATTTTCGTCGTCCTCAACAGAGCCCTGATCCTCCCAAGGTTCAGTAAGAGCGGGATCGATAGTGTCGCTGTTAGGGTCATACATATCGTCGGCAAGCTGACCGGGTGTGACCTCATATTGCATCCAGCCCATACCTTCAACATAGACCTCGATCCAGGCGTGAGCATCGGTGCCCTCAACGTCTGAGCGAGTTTTTGAGCCCTCAAGACCCATCGTTTCGAAATCGGTAGCCACGTATCCTTCAACGTAGCGAACAGCAAAGCCCATTTCCCTGAGCAGGAAAACTGCACTTGATGCAAAGTGAGAGCAGTATCCCTGCTTCACGTCGGTGAGGAAGGACTCAATAACGGGCTTGTTTCCCTTGGCAAGAGTACCGTTGGGCGTTTCGGTGTAGGTGAAATCGTTGGTCTTGAAGTAGTCGATAACGCTGAGAACAGCCTCGTGAGGTGAAAGGACAGAGTCACCTCCGTTTTCTGCCTCTGCAGAGAGGGCTGCATCTTTGATCTCTCCTGCAATGAGGGAGATAGCTTCGTTTTCAGCCTTTTGGGTATAAGTTTCGTAAACGAAATCGCGGTAGCTTCTTTCGGCTTTAACAGAATTGATGAAGGCCTTTTTCTCATCGTCGGTCATAGAGAAGTAGTACCTGTCAGCAATGCTGGAGGCGCCGAGATACTCTATACCGTTTTCGGAGAAATACTGCTCGAGAGAGTAAACGATGGCGCCGGCCTCATCTCCCACAGCATCGGGAGCGGCAAGGATCGCATCTGCACACATATTATAGTAGAGCAGGGAGCGTTCTATGCTTTCTGCAGAATCGGCACGGTTGTATGCCGTGATATATGAAACCGTACCGTAGCCTCTTCCGTATCTGTAGAAGAGAGAGGAGTAAACACCCTCGTAGTAGCTTTGGTGCTTGTATGGAGCAGGGCTCATTTTGCCGTAATCAAGAAGTCCCACGTCGGTATTCATGTGAGCGGGAATGAATAGGAGCAGGCCGGAGCCGCGAACTCGCCACACATCCACCTGCTGAACCGTAAATCCGAACTTTGTAAAGTTTTTGTAGGTGTTTTCGTCCTCGATTATGGTGCTGGAGGGGTAAACGTAGCTGTAGAATGCTGTTTTGATGGAATCGGGGGTGAATCCCTTTTCCATAGTTTCACGGTATTTGTATATATCGTCGAAGGTGGCACTTTGCCAAAGATTTTCGTCCCAGTTGTATCCGGTGGCGATCCAGCTTCTCAGATAAACGTTGCTCTTGCCCTCTGCATCCACTCTGAAA
>JAFQNM010000189.1 GCA_017395885.1 Clostridia bacterium
GAAGTTCGCTATATCTGTCAGCGCTTCCTTTTTATCGGAATTATACACTACAGACTGTATCTCGGGGTATATGCCCGCTCTCGCAAACAGGCTACGTAGTCTTACCGCTACTGCTATGTTCTTTTCATCGCTGCCAAGCGCAACAAACACGTATGTCACTCTCGGCAAGGACAGTATGCTCTCCTCGAAGCTCTTTGTATCTACGTTTACTCCGGGGTGGATTTTTATCTCGTAAAGGGCCTCGCCCTCAAGCTCAAAGTTTCCGTTGAGCCTTTTATCCATCAGCTCAGGGCAATGAGATATGAACTTATCCTCTGCTCCAAGGTCTGAATCGTATGAATTAATTCTGACACGGTATCCGTCCATCTGGCAAAACCAGGCCAGCGCCTTTGTCATTTCCGTGCCGTGGCTTCCCATTCCGATAACAAGCGCCAATATCTGCTTTTCACTGCCGCCCTCGTCCGAAGCGCTGCCGAATATTTTTTCATATCCGTTCTCAAACAGGTTTCTGGATATGAGCGACTGGACCTCATTGACTCTTCTTACCTTGATCTTCGGCTTTGCCTCACCCTCCTTCAAAGCATTGAAGGCATTGGTGAGAAGCAGCTCAGACTCTACCTGAGTGGAGAATACGTACAGGTGAGTATTCTCTCTGTATCTCAGCCTTTCTATAAGCTTGAGTGACTGGCTGATGTTCTCAGACTGGTCCTCTCCTATGGTGAAAAAGCTGAGGCGGCTCTTTTTGCTGTGAAAGGTGAAATCTACGGTGATGATGTCCTTCTTGAAGCAAATGGCACCGATCTCCTTGGCCCTTTCCACCAGCTCATAGCTCTCCTCCTCTTCTCTTTCGAAAACGTCGGTAAACACGAAGAGCCTCTTTCTCTTTGCATTTTTAAAAAGGTTCTCTGCAAGAGCTATAGACTTTTCGTTCAGCTCGGAGAAGATATATGCATCGCTGGCGTAGTTGGTCATATACTTTTTATATGCGCCGATGTTCTTAAAAAACGAAAGAACAAATCCAAAGGTCATCAGCGGGGCCACTACAAACAGCGCAGAAAACAGAATGGAATACGCCTTTGCAAGCCAGGTTGGCAGGTCACCAAGGTGAGAGGTTACAAAATCAAACTCTCCGTCCACTATAAAGAGACGGATCATATTATGGACTGATATTAACAGAGTTTCAAAAAAACCGCAGCTGCTGTTTTCAAATGCATCGATATAAACAGGCAGAAACAGCAGTACCGCAGACACCACTATTGCTGCAAAAAATATCTTTGAGGGATCGAGAATACGGCCTCTTTTATACTTCATTTTGCTTCGGATAAATGCAAGGACCGCTCCTGCAAGAAGGCACAGCACCGAACATCCAAAGAAAATATACCAACTCATAACGTCCCCTTCTTCCTGAATACCTGACAAATGAAAATTTCTCAATATATATTCATTTCATATTATCATATATTGTGCAAATTGTCAAGTTTTTCTTTGGTATTAAAATGTGCATCATCTTTTACCGCCATCTGCCTCTTCTTGACAGACCTGTTGACTTTGAGTATAATGATATTATATTAAAAAGGAGCGCTAAATTATGGAAAAAAAGAAAATTCCCGTTATTCTTGATACAGACATCGGCGGCGATATTGACGACAGCTGGGCTCTTGCCCTTCTTCTCAGGTGCCCTGAGCTTGACCTTCGCCTTGTTGTTACGGCTCTTGAGGGAGGTGCCGACCCCGTTTCCCGTGCAAGGATCGTGGCAAAGCAGATAGCTGAAAGCGGTTATGATGGAATTGCCGTAGGTGCAGGTCTTCCCGTTGAGGAGCACAGCTGCACTATGTGCGGCTGGGCAGATGATTACGATTTATCTTCCTACCCCGCTCCCCTTCACAAGGACGGCATCGGCGCTATGATAGACACCGTTATGTCATCTGACGAGCCTGTTACTATCATATGCATCGGCCCCTTGACAAATATTGCAGAGGCCCTTCGCCGGGAGCCCCGTATTGCAGATAAAGCAAGGATACTTGCCGTTATGGGCTCCATCTACAACGGCCACAGCCTTGATATTATCGCCAAGGCCTCAGACTACAACGTTCGTGCCGACATCCCCGCTGCGAGAGCTGTTTTTGCCGCCCCCTGGGACATTACCATTGCCCCTCTTGATATTACCGCTCACCTTGTTATTGGCGACGATAACTACTGGCACATTCTTTCCAAAAGAGATACAGACCCTGTTTGCAAAACGGTGCTCTCTGCCTTTGACTGCTGGATGGTTGAGCACAACTGCACCTACTACAAAACACACACCACCTCTCTTTACGATACCTCTGCCGTTTACATGGCGGTGACGGGTGACCTGAACGTTATTATGGAGGATCACCTTCTCTCCATAGACGACGGCGGTTATACCAACGACGACCATGAGGGCAGACCTGTTCACTGTGCGGTCTACTGGAAATACAAGGATATGTTCTACAAATTTGTTACCGACAGACTTTGCAACAATTAAAATACAAATAAAAGAAAGGAAAAAGAAATGGAAGAGCTTGATAACATTGTCGTTCTCAACGATGAGGACGGAGAGGAGATCAGATTCGAGTTTCTTGATCTCATTGAGTACAAGGGAGGAGAGTATGTAGTTCTTCTTCCCTGCGATGACCCCGAGGGAGAAGAGGTCGTTATTCTTCAGGTTGAGTCTAACGAGGAGGAGGACACAGAATCCTACGTTGCAATTGAAGATGAGGACATCCTCTCTGCTGTTTTTGAAATTTTTAAGGAAAATTTCAAGGACGAGTTTAATTTTATAGACTGAAGCAGTATTTTTTGCATTTGTCTATAAACATCGGGTCACACAATGTTTTCTACAAACGCCAAAGACCCACATCCCTTGATACACAAGGGATGTGGGTCTTTGAATTGTTATTTTATCAGCCTCTTATCATTCCGCTTCGGAAGCATCCTCAGGCTCCTCGGGCAGTTCATCTGCCTCAAGGGCATCACCCTCAACGATAACTGCCATCGTTTCAGACTTATAGTAGGGGCCAAACTCCTCCTTACCTGTATTTACGTAGGTTTCGGAGAAATCCTCAGTGAAGATTATCATATCGTGGAAGCCTGCAACGTTTTCGGGGTTGAACACTCTTCCGTTTTCAACCCGGAGCAGAATATTCTCGTGATTCAGAAGCACAAAGCAGGGGCCGGCAAAGCCCTTTTCAAAGGCCTCTCTTGCATCATCGTCAAGATAGCAATCCGTTTTCTGAAAACTGAATGCGTGCCAGAGATAATTTCTGTACATAAGCCTCGGCAGGCAGAATGATTTTGCATCATAAACCGGCATATCGGGAGCAAATGAGCGGAGCCACTTTATCATATATTCCTTAACGGGAATATCATCCACCACCGTATATTCGCCAAAGGAGGCTGCAAAAGCATCCTTTGCCTCCGCTATCTGAGCGGCTGTTGCCTTTTTAACAAACATATCTTTCTCCTTTACTGCTCTTCCTCGGCCACGGCAAACTCATATTCGCCCTCGCCGATAGCCTCACCGGTTGAGGTGAGCACCTTAATATATTTTTCTCCGTTTTCGGAATAGTACCAGAAATCAAGGCTATCGCAAGCAATATACACCTTTACTCCGTCAACCGTATTCACGGTATACAGATAAGCCTCGTTTCCATCAATGCTTCCAATATCCATAGCAATAACAACAGCACTCTCGCTGCCGGTTTTCGTTACTGCAAGCTCTGCTGCGGTCTGAGCCTTCTTATCAATATACTCTCCGATCTCCAGGTCGCCGTCCTCATTCTGAACAACGGGGCGGAAAAATCCGATGGCACCAAGATCAACAAACCACTCGGAATCCTCAGTGCCGCCAATATAGGTCACCGGTTTTCCGTCCACTATACAGGCATAGTAATATTTGCATTCCTTACCCTTTATTTCAGGTATCCAGCCGCATGCCACAGGCTCTGCCGATGAATATGATCCGGCTATCATCGCTGCAATTCCGTCCGGATCGGAGACTGTTGTGGACACGGTATCCATTCCGGAGCTTTCATTGAAGGAATACACCCTCGTTACGGTGCCGAACGCTCCCTTATCCCATACTGCCGTCACGTTATTCGTTTCGCTGTCGTGAACGGGGTTTATTATTTCCCTGTAAGGAGAGCAATCAACGAAGCCCTTAGTTACCTCGCTCCACAAAAACAGATTATATCGGGTGCCGGCATCACTCTCGGCATAGATTATTCGCAAATCACAGTTTCCGTCTCCGCTGAAGTCCTTTTTCTCTATCCTCTCAATGGCATCAGCCACAGAGGTGTCGTAGCTGATCTTTTGCATGACCTCTCCGTTTCCGCCGTTATCCCAAAGGGTGATAACGCCACGGTCAAGAGCATAGAGCAGGCGGAGCTTTTCGTTTACAAAAAACGAGCCCTCATATTCCACCGTGTTTCGCCAGTCGCCTTCTGCAGAAGGCTTATCGGTGCTATCGGTATCTCCCTTGCAGGCAAAAAGGCTGAGAGCCGCAACAAGAGAAAGCAGGATCAACAATGCTTTTTTCATTTCTGTTCCTTTCTCGC
>JAFQNM010000190.1 GCA_017395885.1 Clostridia bacterium
CAGAAGCTCCCGATCGTGCAAATCAGCTGTATCTGTATTTTGCGGATAAATTAAGATCACTGCTTTTAAGCGGAAACGTAGGTACGGGAGCATTCGGAGAGTATATGGTAATAGATCCCATACTTGACGGACCGATTACAATCGTTATGGACAGCAACGTGTTGAAAAAGTAATACGCACAAGGACGGTAAAAGATGAAACTTATAATAAACGGAGATATCAGCCGATACTACGTTCAGAATCTCTGCCTTATATTTTTTCCCGGCTCAACCTTTTCTCCCGGTGAGGAGGTAACCGAGGAAACCCCCGTAGTTACCGTGAATATGGAGGAGCAAGAGGAGGGAGTATATGCCTTCTCATCCATAAAGATAGGTGAACAGCAGGCATGCTCTGAGGATTTTGAAAAATACCGTAAGGGCTTTACAGAGGAAAGAATTAAAAAGATAGCGGTGGGCAAGGCAGTTTTCTCGGCGGGAGAGAGCTTTTTCGGATATACTCCCTCCTGGGGAATACTTACGGGAATCCGCCCTGCCAAGATATCAAGACAGCTTCTGAATGACGGTAACGATGCACCGCAGATAAGAAAAATACTTCGTAACGAGTATTTTCTCAATCCCAAAAAGGCGGCTCTTCTTACAAGCATTACCCTGAGCGAAGCGAAGATAATAGATGAAATAGGGGAAAAGACCTGCTCGCTGTACGTTTCTATCCCCTTCTGCCCAACGAGATGTGCATACTGCTCCTTCGTTTCCTTTGCCACCAAGCGTCTGCTTTCTATGGTGCCCGAGTATATGGAAAGGCTCATTCGGGATATAGACAGGGTGTGCGATATTATAAACCGTAACGGTCTGAGGCTTACAACGGTGTATATAGGCGGCGGAACACCCACCACGCTTAGTGAGGAACAGCTTGTGATGCTTCTTGAAACCATAAGCCGCAAGGTGGATATAAGCTCGCTCCGCGAGTTTTCAATAGAAGCGGGACGCCCCGATACCATAACTGGGGAAAAGCTTCGTATAATCAAGGATTACGGAGTCAACAGAATAAGCATCAATCCTCAGACGCTTAACGATGCCGTCCTTCGCGGTATAGGAAGATGCCATACGGTAGAGGACTTTTACAGAGCCTTCGAGCTTGCCAGGGAGTCGGGAATACAGCATATTAATACCGATCTGATAGCAGGACTTCCGGGTGATACCTACCGCAGCTTTTCCAAAACGGTGGATCAGATAATAAAGCTTGGTCCCGACAATATAACCGTACATACCTTCAGCGTTAAGAAGGCAGCAGATATAGTTCATTCGGGAGCGGGTGTGTATCAGCCAAATGCGGGAGATGCACAAAAGAGCGTGGACTATTCACAGCTCAAGCTCCGCAATAACGGATATCTGCCATACTATCTGTACAGACAGAGAAATACTGTGGGAAATCTTGAGAACGTGGGTTACGCTCTTCCCGAGTGTGAAGGACTTTACAATATTTATATAATGGAAGAGCTTCATCATATATTTGCCGTGGGAGCAGGAGCTGTCACAAAGCTTGTTGATAATAAAAAGCCCACGATCGAAAGAATTTTTATGCCCAAATATCCTTATGAGTATCTTTCAAAAGACTGTGAAAGGCAGTTTGCCGAAAGCTACGAGATGAAGGTTGCAGAGTTTCTTTCAAAAATGGATTAACATATAAGCACCAAGACACGAATAAGATTAATAAGCATATATTATTCGGTTTTGGAGCTGTTATGGATAAAAAATCAAAAAAGAGTAAGTCCTTTGGAACAGGTGCGTCAAGGATCGCAGATGGAGTTTTGTGGCTGTCGCTGGCGGGCGTGCTTGTAAAGCTTGTGGGACTTGTATTCAAAATACCCC
>JAFQNM010000191.1 GCA_017395885.1 Clostridia bacterium
GCAAATCCCTTGTGGATAAGCTTGTTTGTGCCAAACTCAACGGGAGCAAGCTCAATGGTAAAGTCTGTAATGTGAGACTCACCCTCGGAAAGGTCTTCCTCAAGAACTATGTGTTTGAGAAGCTTTGCGTTGTCAAAGCGAACGTCGTTAACATAAGCCTCGCCCTCTTCAACACGGAAGTCCTTAAGGGTCATAAAGGGATCGGAGAATTCTCTTTCAACCCTTTCGTGGAGCTCGAGAAATCTCTTTGCATCCTCCTCGCCGATAAGACCGCGGCGGTCGGGAGCAATGTTCAGAAGCAGGTTGCATCCGCGACCTACAGAGGAGAGGTATATACCCCAAAGCTCCTCAAGAGATTTGAGAGTGGGGATGTCTGCATCGCCGTAGAACCAGTTAGCTCTGATCTTGCAATCGCACTCGCCGGGCAGGAAGAGAAGCTCAGAGAGGGCATCGGTGCGGTCAGTCTGAACGGAGAAGCCGAGAGAGTCTGCCATGCAGCCGTCGTCGAGAGCGGCAATTCCTGACTCGTTGAAGATCCAGCGTGTGTCGGGATCCCACATATTAAATATCATAAGCTCAGGCTGGAGGTCACGGATAGCCTTAACGATTCTAACCGTATCGTATTCGTGATCCTCGCTGCCGCAGCCGTCAAACCAAAGGTAGTCGATCTTTCCGTAATTGGAGAGAAGCTCGCTTATCTGGTTGATAAAGTAGTCGTCATACTCCTTGTGATCCATCTGAACACTTCCGAACTGAGCGGGAGAGTAGTAGAATCCGATGTTCATATCATACTTGCGGCAAGCATCAACGAACTCACGAACAAGGTCGCCCTTACCGTCTCTCCAGGGGGTGGAAGCAACGGAATAATCGGTATACTTAGAGGGCCAGTTTGCAAATCCGTCGTGGTGCTTGCAAACGAGAACGGCATATTTTGCGCCGCCCTCCTTGATGGTGCGGATCCACTGCTCACAGTCGAGCTCTGTGGGGTTGTAAGCGTCAGCCGGCATAGGCTTCATATCCCAGTCGATATGTCCCTCATAGAACGTACGGATGCCGAAGTGGAAGAAAACACCCAGCTCCCAGTCAAGATATTCATTCTTTCTTTTGATAAGCTCTGCCTTGGTCATAAAAAACCTCCGAAAAAATCATTCTGCTCTATTTTACCATAAAAAGAACTGAAAATATATAATTTTATAAAAAAAGTGAAAATTAAAAAAATCTCAGCAGGTGTTGGCAAAAAGTGACAGTATTATTTGTTAAATCATCAATAATATATTGCGGATTTATGTTGCTCGTGCTATAATATTTCTATTAAAGACATATTATGTCTGAAAACGAGTAAGGAGAAACAAAATGAAAAAGATCGTATGTGAAATGTGTCAGGGATCTGACTTCACAAAGCAATCCGGAGAATTTATCTGCAACGGTTGCGGAATGAAATATTCCCTTGAAGAGGCAAAGGCTCTTATGGTAGATGACGGTGAGGCACCTGCTCCCGCAGCTTCTGCGAGTAATTCTCAGAAGGATACAGAGCTTGAGAACCTTTATGTTATCGCTCGCCGTGCAAAGGATTCAAATGATTCCGAGGGTGCACAGAAGTATTATGAAATGATCACAATGAAGGACCCCACCAGCTGGGAGGCTGCATTCTTCAGTGTATATTATAAGTCTATGAGCTGCAAGATAGCAGAGATCCAGAGTGCGGCAATTCAGGTCTCCAATTGTTACGATACTGTTCTCGGCCTTGTAAAGGACCACGTGCAGGGCGAGGCAGAGCAGGTTGCAGCTCTTAAGCAGATCGCAACCCATGCAATGAGCATCTCCATAATGCTGTTTAATGCTGCAAAGAGCTACTATGACGGCATTGATATTTCCATCAAGTCAAGATACACACAGGAATACGTAAACAGAGGAATTGCATCTGTAAACGTAGCTTATATTCTTGGCGGAAAGCTTGATTCACAGTTTGGCTCATATGCAGAGGTCAATAATCTCAGCGTAATGCTTTGGAAAACAGGTGTAAGCAATCATAAGCTTCTTGTTATATGGCTTTCAAATAAAGAAGCTGCAAAGAACGAGATAATAGGAATAGGAAATCATATCAGAAAGTATGAGCCCTCTTACACTGATCCCGAGATCAAAACAAGCGGCTGCTACGTGGCAACAGCAGTTTACGGCTCCTACGATTGCCCCCAGGTGTGGACGCTTCGCCGCTACAGAGACAATACCCTTGCCAAAACATGGTACGGTAGAGCGTTTATCCGTACATACTATGCAATAAGCCCCACACTTGTTAAGTGGTTCGGACATACAGATTGGTTCAAGAATATGTGGAAGGGCAAGCTTGATTCAATGGTAGAAAAGCTCAACTCCGAGGGCGTAGAGGATACACCCTATGAGGATAAAGAGTGGTAATATAAAATAAGACTTCCCCTTTTTTGCTTGATGTGGTATAATCAACACATAAGTAAAAAGGGGAATTTTTATGGTAAGAGAAATATGTAAGGATATAATGCTGCTCAGTGCAAGAGCGAGAAAGGCAACTCTTGAGGATAAGGAAATAGCAGAGGACCTTCTTGATACGCTGAAGGCTAACAGCGAGCGCTGCGTGGGAATGGCGGCAAATATGATAGGCAAGGCGGTAGCGATAATCGCCTTTTATAACGACGGAAAATATGAGGTAATGTATAATCCTGAGATCGTGAAGAGAGAGGGGCTGTACAGCACTGAGGAGGGGTGCCTTTCATTGGAGGGTGTCCGCCCTTGCAAGAGATATAAGAATATTAAGGTGAAATATCAGAACGAAGAAATGCAGACCAGATTCAAAACGTACAGCGGATTTACTGCTCAGATAATACAGCACGAGGCAGACCATCTTGAAGGGATAATCATATGATAAAAATAATGTTCGTATGTCACGGAAATATCTGCCGTTCTCCCATGGCGGAGTTTATAATGAAGGACCTTGTCAGGAGAGCGGGAAGGGAGAGGGAATTTCTCATTGCATCGTCTGCTACCAGCACAGAGGAGATATGGAACGGCATCGGAAATCCGGTCTATCCGCCTGCCGTACGAGAGCTTGCCCGCCACGGCCTGAGCTGTGAGGGAAAAAAAGCAGTGCAGATAAAGAAAAGAGATTACGCAGAGTGGGACTATATCATATGTATGGACTCAAAAAATCTGAGAAATCTTCAGGCTCTGTTCGGCAAAGACCCTGACGGCAAGATAAAGAAGCTTATGAGCTACACAGAAAGCAGCGCCGACGTGTCCGACCCGTGGTACACAGGCGATTTCGAGGGAGTGTATAACGATATACTTCTCGGCTGCAAAGCGCTTTTGGAGAAGATCTGAAAAGCAGCCAGCCAATTCTACGGATGCTCAAATTTCCCAAGATGCAGGTATACGAGGAGCATATAATAAATTAATAAAACAAAAGCAGTACGAGGTGTTGGATATTTCCAACACCTCGTACTGCTTTGAGAATTAACGATTGACCGCAGAGATTTGCGGTTATATAATTGTGGGGAAAGGTGAGGGCATAGCATCACCCCTCTCCGAAAAATCGGAGAAGCTGTGCTCTTACCTTTTACCTTCCTGTAGCCTGTTTATGAGCTCAAGCACAAGACGAACGTCCTTTTCGGAAAGCTTGTTCAAGCCGTCTGTGGCTTTTTTTACAAGCTCGGGAGTTACACTTTCTTCGTTGAAAAACTCTGAAGGTGTGATCCCGAAATAATCGCAGATGGCAAAAAGCTCCTTGAGAGGAGGCAGTGCCTTTCCGGAGGATATGTTGTAAACGTATCCTCTGCTGTGCCCGAGATCATAACTCATCTGGTATTCGGAAACACCTTTTCTCAGTCTGAGAGAAGTTATCCGTTCTCTGACAAATTTTTCTTTCATATTATTCACCCCATAGTCATTATAATGGGGATTTTGTAGAAGTAAACATTCTAATATAGCTTTTTTGCATTGACTTAACAAAAAATAGTTGTTATAATTATTTTTAAATAAAATATTACACAAAATGTAACAAAGAATCGTGGCGGTGCTGAAAAAAGGCGTGTGCCCCGGTCAAAAAAAGAAGATTGGAGCGGAAAAATGAGTGTTGAATTTGCATGTCAGGGCAAAAAGCAGTGGGAATATACGGCTAGCGGAATAATAAAGATCAACGGTGAAGATCTGGTCACTCCTCGTACAATAAGCAAGATCGCCGTAAAGAATCCTGCATCTGCAGATGATAAAGGCTGTATCGTAATAACCGATTGCTTTGATCGTGAGAAAAAGCTGTGGTTTGCATATCAAGAGAAGGAAAAGGCTGAAGCGGTAGTGTCCGCTCTGAAATCCCGTTTGGGAATTGAAGAAACATACCTGGAAACGGTCGAGGACGACGGATGCTATGAGGCAGAAGCTTCCGTCGAGCCCGCATCAGCATCAGACGGTCACACAGAAGAAAAAACGTTTGGTAAGTCCCGAACCGGTGAAAAAGACAATCGTTTGAAATTCAAGAGTGAAAATCCCGTGGCAGCCGAGCTTTCCAAAAAGGCTCAGTCCTTTCAGAAAATAGGAGTTCTTCTTTACCGGATCTTTTTGTACAGCGGATGTCTTGTGCTGCTCATATCATTTATTGCTGCCATTGCATTTGCGGTTGAGGCAGAGTCGTTTTTTACGTTTGTTCTCATCCTTGGAGGAGGAGCAGCATCTCTTGGCATAGGCTATCTGAATGCGATAATTGCAAAATTTATATGCGAATGCTTCACTGCGTTTTTCAACGGTCAGGCCCATATGGTGCAAAACTCCACGGTAACGGCCAGAGCAAATCTCTATATGGCAGAGAAGCATAGCGAAAGAGAATAAGTGCATATCGCCTCTTTTAAATATTGGTAAATAAAAAGCCTTGCTTTGCAAGGCTTTTTATTTATTCAGATTATTCAACTACGGTATCCAGACCCAGCTTCTTTTCGCAATCGCCGCAGTAAATGCTCCATTCCTCTTCCATATTTGATGATGCATCTACCTCAACCTCGGTGTTGCAGTTGTCGCAGTGGAGGACCTTCTTTTCTCCGCAGGAGCAGAGAATGCAGAGAAGAGCCAGTGCCGAAAGCAGAGCAATAAGCTTTTTCATAGTGATGATTCCTTTCACGGATAAAATGTATAGGTTAATTTTACCACAATTTTCATAAAATTCAATAGCTGTGGCTCAGGTTGTTGAATATGCTGAAAAGCTGTGCTAAAATAAAGAAAAAACAAAAGGGTGGAGTAAAATGGTAACAAAAACAGTATATCTGAGAGAAGAGGACGAAAGCGTAAAAATGCAGACCTTCATCCACGATGATGCATCAAACGTCATAGCGGGAAAAAGGTCGGCAATGGTGGTGCTTGCAGGAGGCGGCTATCTGTTCCAAGCGAATGACAGAGAGGGAGAGCCTGTTGCCATAAGCTATTTTGCGGCAGGCTATAACTGCTTTCTCGTAAACTATTCGGTCAATGAAAGGGCAAAATTTCCGGCCCCCGTGGTAGATGCTTCAAGAGCCATCGTCCATATCAGAAGAAATGCAGAGGAGTATAACGTAGACCCTGATAGGATATACGTTATAGGCTTTTCCGCAGGCGGCCACCTTGCAGCGTCAATAGGCACGTTCTGGAATGAGGAGTGGGCGAGATCCGATAATGAGATGAAGGAGGGCGAGAATAAGCCCACCGCCGTTCTCACCTGCTATCCTGTAATAACGGGAGATAAAAAGTATTATCATCACGATTCCTTTATGCGTATTCTGGGCTATCCCATTGGGAAAACGGATGCGACAGAGGAAGAGCTGAGTCTATACAGCATAGAGAAGCATATATCGGATAAAACCGTTCCTGCCTTTATCTGGCATACCTTTGAGGATACCTGCGTTCCTGTAGAAAACTCTCTTATTTATGCACGTGCTTTGAAGGAAAAAGGAGTCCATTTTGAAATGCATATATATCCCAAGGGAGATCACGGCCTTGCCCTTGCCACAAGGGAAACATGGTGGGGAGCAGATATACTTGATGATCCTCACGTTGCAACGTGGTTCAGAGACAGTCTTGAATTCCTGAAAATAATAAGATAAATTGTTGATTGCAGTGTTTCTGAACTTGAATACGTAAAAGAACAAAAAATCGGAGAGCCTGCTCTCCGAATTTTTGTTAGTAAATATATTACTTAAAAACTGCTGTTAAACGTTGAATGAAATGACCTCATCGTTTCCGACCCATTTCGTTTTAAGGGCGTTATATACTTGAAAAGCTTCTTCATAGGATGCATTGCTTATACAGTATAAATACACATGACTGTTTGACATCCACTTAACTCTATACTTTTCGATGGGCTCAACATCCAATTCTAACATCATTCCGGTGGATGTGTTTAACAGCTTTTTTCTTAGCTGATTGCTGTTAAAAAAACGTGAAGATTCTTCGATAAACATAATGTAGTGTTACCTTGAATTTTAAATTACTTAAAATATCTCTTAAGAAGGCCCTCAAATGCCTTGCCGTGTCTTGCCTCGTCGCGTGCCATCTCGTGAACTGTGTCGTGGATAGCGTCAAGGTTGTTCTGCTTTGCCATCTTAGCAAGCTCGAACTTACCTGCAGTTGCGCCGCGCTCAGCTTCAACTCTCATTTCAAGGTTCTTCTTTGTGGAGGGAGTAACAACCTCGC
>JAFQNM010000192.1 GCA_017395885.1 Clostridia bacterium
TAATGATTAGGATTATAACCCCCATAATAATTAATGTCAAGGGGGCGTATTATGATAGTATTTGATAAATTATGGATCACGATGAAGGAGAGGGGATTCTCCACGTATAGGCTGAGAGAGCAATGCGGGATCGACAGCAAGACTGTTCGCAGACTCAAGGCAAATGAGAATATCGAAACTAAAACTCTCGATAAGATCTGCTCGGCTCTTGGATGCCGCATTGAAGATATTATGGAGTTTGTTGAAAATAAAGAAGATCAAGAATGAAGATCAGGAAGAAAGAATACGGCAACGCAAATCTTGTGGGCAAAAATATCGAAGCTCTCAGAAAAGCAAAGGGAATAAAGCAAAAGGATTTTATTTCTAAAATGCAGGTGCTTGGCTGTAATATTAATCCCACCAGCTATTCGAAGCTTGAAGGTCAGATCAGAGTGGCGACGGATAAGGAGCTTTTTGCAATCTCCAAAATTTTGGACGTTAGTATTGACTCGCTTTTTGAGTGATTTGTTTTTTGTGTGCAATTTGAAGGAAAATTAAAAGGAGATGCCGAGGCATCTCCTTTTAATTTTCCTTTTGGGTCGATTGACTTGTTTGTAACGGGATGTTATAATGTTAAAAGAAGACATATTATTGAGAACTGAAAAGGAGATAATTATGAAAAGGTTTTTTTGTTTAGTCTTGCTGATTATATTCTGCTTTTCTGCCGTTTCCTGCGGCAAGGATCCTGCCGACAAGTATGAAAAGTATGACGGGCTGATAGAGCTGCTGGAAGACGGAAAGTATGAAAAGGCAATAGAGGAAATACGAAAGCTTGAAGATGAGGCTGCCGACGACACTGAAGAGGATACGGAAGGCGATACCGGTACGGCCGAAGAAGAAACAACAGATGAAGCACTTGAAGATAAATACCTGATGGTTTCACATTGGCTGGAAAACGGTTACTTATATACCAGCACCGGTGAGTGGCTGAGCTCAGATAATGCAGTTATTTACGTTTACAATCTGCTGCAGGAGCTTGGAAACTACAAGGATTCTGCGGAGATACTCAGCCGCTTCAGCATCCTTCCCGAAGCTCTCAGATATATTACAAAGGTAAACATTGATGCATTCGGCCAAACCTCGGAATCAGAGTATAAAAGGTTTACCTATGACGAAAACGGTGAACTCTTTGAGCTGACTGAAAGAGCCGATCTTCTGGCACTTCTTTTCGGAGTACCGGAGCACAATGACAACAACCTTGAAGCCCTGAAACTCTATGATGCGTCGGCGGATTACGAGTATGACGGCTCAGGCAGGATCGTGAAAGGTACTTTTTATGATAGCTACTCAGGCTCATCGGAGGGCGAAAAAACGATACATGCCGTAATGCAGGTCGAATATAATGCCAACGGAAAGCCCGTAAAGGCAGATTTTCAGCATACCTCCGGAAAGACCTGGACAAACAACTACACCTACGATGAAAGCAACCGTCTGAAAAAAGCAGAGGGTACCTATTATTTTCAGCTATCTGCAGATATTTTCTCGAAGTACGTAGAGGAATATGAATACGATACAAACGGAAATCTCATAAAAAAGATCCGTTGGATACCTGAATACGGCACCACAGACTATGGCTTCGCTAACCAGTACAACTATGAATATGACGAAAACGGCCGCCTGATGCAGATAAAATCTTATCGCTATGATGTTTTCGGAGTATTGGAACCGGACGAAAAAAACAAAAAGGTATTCAATTATGACGACAATGGCCGTATTTCCTACGTTGAAGTGACAGATAACTGGCAAGACCCTCCCAAGGTTACCTATTACGAATGCACCTACGAGGAAGTTATAGTGTACAACGGTGAAGCATAAAAAGCAAAAGCAAAAGGAGATGCCGTGGCATCTCCTTTCAGCTTGTCGATAAAGTTATCGACAAGCTGCCTCAGTCTGTCGAGAAGGATGCAGATTTCGTCCTTTCAGGCTCGTCGACGTACAAAGGTACGGTAGTAGCCTGAAAGGGCGAAAAGCTTGAAATCCCCTGAAAATCAGGGGATTTCTTTAATATGACTTTAATAATTTGTTGCTTTTGCCGTTTACAGTTAAAGCTTCGATCCGGCTGTCTTTGTTTTACACATGTCTGCGGTCTGCGCCTTTTTCGACAGTCTGAAAGGAGATGCCTTGCATCTCCTTTTTGTTATTTTGCTTTTCCTCTTTTCAGCACTTCCCACGCTCTCTTGAAAATGGGGTCTCGGTCAAGGGCGGTGACCATTATCATTTCGGGGCGGCTGTCGTCATAATCATAGGTCTGCTCCGGTGTGAGTATGGGGCGGGGCATTATCTCGCAGGTGGCACACTCGGGAGTTTCAAAGATCGCCGGGGCTCCCAGATCCCATATAGTCCTTGCCCAGGTGGGGGGACAGCCTACGGCACGGTATGCATTATAGGAAATATCGTAGAGATAATCACAAACGGGGTTCGCTCCCTTTATCTCGGCCGTGCAATCAATGGGCGAGCGGAGAGTGCTTGTGACGCCTGCATCCGGTACGATGATGAGGGGCACTCCGCTCTCAAACAGCTCTACGGCAGCACGGTAATCCTGCTCCACGTTATATTCAACGGGGCATCCGATGGCAAGGGGACGGCAGCCCACAAAGAGAACGCAGATCTTTTCTTTAATATCCGGCGCCTTCATAATGGCGCTTGCTACGTTTGTGAGAGCACCGATAGCAACAACGTATACTATCTCCTCGCTCTCTCTTGCGATCCTTATAATGGCATCAGCCGCCTCACTTTCAACAGGGGCACCGCTGTTTTCAACGGTATCGGTGCTTCCGAGATACGTTTCGGTAGAATAATGAGGGTCACAAAGTGAGAGAACCTTCACTATCTCGTTGTAGCTTTTCTTCATTCCTATGCTTCTGGAGTTGCACCTGTCGTGCATATAATGCTCGGCGCATACTGCCAGAAGGTCTGCCCTTTCGGAATAATAGAAATACGCAATGGCAAACTGGTCGTCTATTTCGTTATAGGCATCTGTATCAAGAATGACCTTCTTTTTTCGCTCGCTTTTAATATCTTCAAGGATTTCACGGATAGTCATAGGCACCTCGTTTTTTCTTTATTATATCTCTTTTTGTATGCTTTGTCAATTTATAGAAAAAGGGGATGCCAAGGCATCTCCTTTTTGATTTCTGTTGGACACATCATTTTAAGGTTTCTCTTGTAACGTTTACAACAGGCTGTGAGAACAGCAAAGGAAAAAGTGCAGGCAGCCTCAAAGGCTCTCTGCCATAAACCTGAATTTTATGGCATCAGTATTATCCTCAGAGTATTCCAGCTCCTCAGATACCGTTACTGCGGCCCATTCAAGTGAGAGCCCCTTTTTCTCTGCAAGGCTGCAGAGCAGTCTCTCACAAAGCAGAGCAAAGCCTATGGCTCCCCTCACCTCTGCCTCATCTGTGCACGGGCTGACGTGACGGTATATGAAATATGCAAGGGCCCGCTCAAGGGCCTCCTCGTTCTCCTTACAGGTTTCAAGCTCTGAGGTATAAGCACAAAACAGTTCTCTGTGTGAAGGGTCCAGATACTCGAGAGAGGCAAGCTGCTCTCTCCACTCAAGGTCTGTGCAGACCTTCAGAGAAACGTTATAGCGGCGGGATATCTCCAAAAGCCGCTCTCCGTAGGGAACAGATCGGTCACAAAGGATGCAGTAGAGCTCCTCCCTTACAGAAGCAGCATCGAATCCATAGAAAAAGCTCTCTCCCTCTGACTCGCCTACAGGCTCCATATCCCCATATCTGTCAGAGGAAAGAACAAGCCTTGCAGCCTCACTGCAGGCAAGGCCGATCCCCACCTCCATGCCCCTTGCGGTATCATTATAAAACCTTGGGTGCTCACGGCATATGGCGCAAAGGTGATCCTCTCCAAGCTCCGTTATTATTTTGCAAAGTCCCCTTTCATCAAGATGGGGACACCTTTCGCCCTCTGCAAGGGCAAAGTGAGGCGGATCCTCTCCCTCTATGCTTTTCCTTATTTTCAGGCCGTAGCCCTCGGAAAGGCGGGAGTATTTCTCCATTGCCTCATCATCTATATCTATCTCCCAGCCAATACAGCAGCTGTGGCTGCATCTGTCTGCGATACAGGCAAAATCCTTATAATATCCAGGCGCAAAAAGCTTCACTTTTCTATCCTCCCGGGTGCTCACAGCGCACCCTTTTCATTATAACAAATTTCCTCCCCATTGGCAACTCCCTCTCCTTATTGCCTTTTTTTCCTTACCGTGGTATAATGATCCTGTAAAGCAGAAAGAAGGTAACATAAATGGAAAAATACTGTGATCTTCATACTCACTCAAGCGCATCTGACGGCACTGAGCCTCCCGCCAAGGTGCCAAGGGCTGCACTCAAGGCAGGTCTTTCTGCCGTTGCACTTACAGATCACAATACGGTTGAAGGTCTCTTAAGCTTTCGCTCCGAAGCAGAAAAGCTTGGCATAGAGCCTGTTTGCGGCACGGAGTTTACCTGTGACTACAACGGTACAGAGCTTCATCTTCTTGGGCTTTTTCTCAAGGAGGAGCATTTTGGGAGCGTTTCTGAGCTGCTTATGGATGTTAGAAAAAGAAAGGAGCGCTCAAACGAGGCTCTCGCCGAATCCCTTCGCAATGCAGGCTACGATATAGACTACGAAAAAATAAAGGCCTCGGCAGGCGACTACGTTAACAGAGCTCATTTTGCCACCGAAATGATGGAAAAGGGCTATGCGGACACTATGGAGGAGGCTATGAAAAAATACCTCTCTCCCGAGGCGGGCCACTATATCCCCCCCGTTAAGCTGAAGGCGCTTGACGTTATAAGCTTTATCAGAGAGCTGGGAGCTGTTCCCGTTCTTGCCCACCCCTTTCTGAACCTTTCGGAAAAGCAGCTTCTTGAGCTTATTCCCGATGCACGCAGGGCAGGCCTTTGCGGTATGGAAACAGATTATTCCGAATACTCCGATAAAACCACCGCTCTCGCAAGAGAGATTGCAGACAGAGAGGGGCTTCTGCGCAGCGGCGGCAGCGATTGGCACGGCAAAAGAAAGCCTCACATCGCCATAGGAAAAGGAACCGGCAACCTTGCAATTCCCTACTCTTATTTTGAAAAGCTCAGAGATATGGCAAAAAAATGAAATGATTTTAAAAACATATTGCATATTGAGGCTTATTAATATATAATAGGCTCGGTAATTGAACAATTCCGCAAGAAGCTTGCAGAAGCCACACGGCAACTGCAGGTGGACGGAGCTTTGGAGAATCCCGCCGGAGCGGGTGCCGAAGGTGCAAGGCTTATGCTAAACTCTCAGGCAAAAGGACAAAGTTTTATTTATTCACAAAGGCTTTTGGCGGACAGCATCTTTGCTCTCCGCCTTTTTTATTCGATAAAAACACAGAAAACGGAGGTCTTATGGAAAAGGCAATCAGCATTATTGAATCTGTGAATTCGACTATAAATGAATTCGTTTGGGTGAAGATAGGAATCGTGCTGCTGATTGGCGCCGGTATTCTGCTCACATCGGTGACAGGATTCTTCCAGCTCAGATATATTGGCCATTGGTTTAAAAGCACAATTGGCTCTGTTTTTAAAAAGAGCTCCGATTCCACCAAGAAATCAAACAAAAAAACTGTATCCCAGTTTCAGGCGCTCTGCACTGCCCTCGGTGCCACCATCGGAACCGGCAATATTGCAGGCGTCAGCGCCGCTATAGTTTTCGGCGGCCCCGGTGCCGTTTTCTGGATGTGGGTAGCCGCATTCTTCGGTATGATAACAAAGTTCTGCGAGATCACTCTCGGCATATACTTTCGCAAAAAAAATGAAAAGGGTGAGTGGTCAGGCGGTGCTATGTACTACCTGAAGGACGGCCTCGGCTCCTACAAGGGCTGCAAGGCCCTTGGCTCCATTCTTGCCGCAGTCTTTGCCATTCTTACCGTTGTGGCCTCCTTCGGTATCGGAAACATGGGCCAGATCAACAAGATCACCCTTAACCTGAACGAGGCCGTATTCAGCGACGTTGACCTTGGAAGCATTTTCGGTCTCCCCGTTCTCAATCTTATTATCGGTGCAGTTCTTGCAGCGATCTCTGCAGTTATCCTTCTCGGAGGTATTCAGCGCATTGCTTCCTTTGCAGAAAAGGTAGTTCCGTTTATGGCCATCACCTACATCGTGGGTGTAGTTGCCCTCTTAATCATCAATTTTGACAAGGCAGGCGCCGTTTTTGCCTCAATTTTCCGCTTTGCATTCAACAACGAAGCTCTGGCGGGCGGCATTTCCGGTGCAGTGATCGCTCAGATCATCACTCAGGGCTGCAAAAGAGGTATGTTTTCAAACGAGGCGGGCCTCGGCTCCTCCGTTATGGTTCACTCCTCTGCCGATGTAACCGAGCCTGTTAAGCAGGGTATGTGGGGAATCTTTGAGGTTTTTGCCGATACCTTCGTTGTTTGCACAATGACCGCCTTTGTTGTTCTCTCCTCAGGCTTTATTGATCTGGAAAGAGGCGTTCCCCTTGAGGGAGTTTCCGATGCCACTCTCGTTTCTCAGGCATTCGGCACGGTCTTCGGCGATTTCGGCAGGATCTTTGTGGCTATTGCCATTCTTCTCTTCGCCTTCACCACAGTTATCGGCTGGGCTCAGTACGGCTCGAAGGCTATTGAATATCTTTCGGGAGCTCTCGGCGTCAAGATCTATCTGATAGCGTTCGTTGCAGTTATCATAGTTGGCTCGGTAATGGAATCTACCCTTGCCTGGGATATTTCCGACACCTTTAACGGACTTATGATGATCCCCAACCTTATCGGCGTTATCTCCCTCACCCCTCTGGTAATAAAGCTTGTGAAAAATTATACCGACCGAACGTTCAAAAAGAAGCCCGTTGCTCCCCTGCTTTCATTTAACAGGGAGATTCAGGCAGAGGGCGAAAGAGCCCTCTCGGAGAACGCAGGAAATGATCGGCATTCTTGACATCTGATGGCAGCTATGCTATAATGTGTTGAATTAATTGTTTTTCAGGAGGAAAATCATGAAAAAATTACTTGCAATTCTTCTCGCAGCACTTCTCGTGCTCTCTATGCTTGCATTCGTTTCCTGCACCTCTGAGGATACCGATGCAGACAACGGCGACAAGACAGAAAACACCGCAGACTCTAAGGACGATTCTGACAAGGCAGAGGATTCTGACGAAAGCGCAGACTCCGACGAAAGCGCAGACTCCGACGACAGCGCAGATTCTGACGACAGCGCAGATTCTGACGACAGCGCAGGCTCTGACGATACAGAGTTCGCTATCGGCACATACTCCAACGGTGTTTACGAAAACACCTACATCGGTCTTGGCTGCAACCTCACCGGCGATGATTGGATAATTGCTACCGAGGCTGAGCTTGATGCTCTGAACAGTCTTGAGGAAGGCCTTTCTGCAGATGCTAAGCTTGAGGCTCTCATCGCAGCTCCCTCTATTTACGATTTCTATGCTTACGATGAGGCAGGCACAAAGAACATTATGGTGCTCCTCAACACAAAGGGCACAACAAACAGCAACATTTCCATTACCGAAGCTCTTGAGCTTTCCTTCGAGACCAACAAGGAAAT
The DNA here is from genome assembly GCA_017395885.1 of Clostridia bacterium. GTDB lineage: Bacteria > Bacillota > Clostridia > Oscillospirales > CAG-272 > Avispirillum. The sequence continues at coordinate 7,602 of JAFQNM010000192.1, forward strand.
GTATGAGAGCATGGGCTATACCGTTACTCACGAGGCTAAGACATTCGACGTTGACGGCGAAACCATCGAGGGCATCAATATCTACTGCACAGCAGGAGACGAAACTATGCTCCAGACGATCTTTGCAAAGGATCTCGGCTCACGTCTTGCAAGCTACGTTATCACAGTAGCAGACGAGGCTGAGCTTCAGAACATTCTCAACTGTCTGTTCGTATCCGGAAACTGATCCTTAAATCAAAATCAAAATCAAAAAGCCTGTTGCCGATGGCAACAGGCTTTTTGTTATTTATTCTCGTTTTTTTCCTCAACGGCACGGCCTGTAAGACTGCCCGCAAGGATGATCCTTCTCTCGTCGTCCGTAAGTGATCCAAGGGAGAAGGTATAGGTATATACGGTGCCGTCCCTCTTTGCAAGGTATCCGCAGATCTCAGACCTGCCCTCTGCAACGGCTGCACGGATCCCGGGAATAACTACCCAGTCGCCGCATACGATCTCGCCTTCACCTGTGCCTGCGTTTTTGCCGATAGTCATTTCATCGCAGGTGAGGGGGAGCATACCCCAGTTGATAAGGTTTGAGCGATAACGCTTTGTTGCATAATCTCTTGCAATATTTGCGCTTCCGCCGAGAACTCTCTGGCAGGATGCCGCCTGCTCACGGGCGCTACCGTCGCCGGGGCGAACTGCGCAAACAAGGCTTCCGATACCGGTAGTACCCTTGAGAGCGCCGATCTTTTTCTCAACAGCTGCTACTGCCGCCTGCATTTCTGCTTCCTCTGCACTGATATCAAGAGCCGCATCATACTCCTCGCCGTAAGCCTTTTTGGCGATAGCCGCTACCTTATCTGCACGGCCAACGTACTCAGGGTCTCTTCTGGAAAGAGTGAGACGGGAGAGACGGTAGGGGTTTGAACGGTATGAGGAGGACTCTCCGGAGGGGATGAGCTCGTCTGTTGTGGTAACGTCGTCGTCAATAACAGATGCAGTGCCGAGAACCAGGTTATCGTGGAGGGCCTTCATTCTGGGCCAATCCTTGATATTGGGGCCCATCTGCAGCTCAACTGACGTATCAGGCTTATCGTAGCCGAACCAAACACGGTTTTCGTAAACCGTTGTATCAAATCTGTAGTCGGGAGTGGAGTACTCAACGTCAAGCTCGGTTGCCGCTGTAAGAAGGCCGCCGTTTGCAGCTGTTGCGGCAATGGAGCGGGCATCCATAAGTGCAACGGATGCAAACTGACCCTCACCGGGCTTTGAGCCCTCGCGGTTGGGGAAGTTTCTGGTGGAGTGACGGATAGAAAGGCCGCCGTTTGCAGGAACGTCACCTGCTCCGAAGCAGGGACCGCAGAACGCAGTTCTGAGAGTTGCTCCTGCCTTCATAAGATCGGCCGCAACGCCGTTTTCAATAAGGCGGACGAATGCAGGCTGGCTTGCAGGGTATGCAGAAAGGGCAAACTTATCAGCTCCCACGCTCTTTCCGCGAAGGATATCTGCTGCGGCACAGAGGTTATCAAAGGTACCGCCGGCACAGCCTGCGATAACTCCCTGGTCTACACGGATACGGCCTGTTGCAGGGTCTATCTTATCGGTAAGCTTAAGAGTGCCTGCAGCAAGGCCAAGCTGTGCCTCGCCATCTATCTCGCATTTGCGGAGAATATCTGCACCGTTTTCGCAAAGCTCACGGATAGTGTAGGTATTGGAGGGGTGGAAGGGGAGAGCGATCATAGGCTCTACCGCAGAAAGGTCTATCTCTACCGCACCGTCGTAGTATGCGCCCTCTGCAGGCTCCAGCTTCTTATAAGCCTCGGGACGGCCATGCATTGTAAAGTAACGCTGAGTTTCCTCATCGGTCATCCATACGGAGGAGAGGCAGGTGGTCTCGGTGGTCATAACGTCGATTCCGTTACGGAACTCGATGGGCAGGTTCTTGATTCCGTCACCGACGAACTCAAGGACCTTATTCTTTACAAACTTTTCCTTAAAGGTTGCGCCGATAAGAGCAAGAGCTACGTCCTGAGGGCCAACGCCGGGACGGGGCTTGCCTGTGAGGCGAACAGCGATCACCTCGGGAGAGGCAACGTCGTAGGTGCGGCCGAGTATCTGCTTGACCAGCTCAGGTCCGCCCTCTCCCACAGCCATAGTACCGAGAGCACCGTAGCGGGTATGGCTATCGCTTCCCAGTATCATCTTACCGCATCCGCTCATCATTTCTCTCATGAAGGAGTGGATAACGGCAAGGTGTGCGGGAACGTAGATGGCGCCGTATTTCTTAGCGGCGGAAAGGCCGAACATATGGTCATCCTCATTGATAGTTCCGCCTACTGCACAAAGAGAATTATGGCAGTTTGTGAGAACGTAAGGGAGGGGGAGCTTTTCAAGGCCGCCTGCACGGGCAGTCATAAGAATGCCAACGTATGTAATATCGTGAGATGCAAGCGCATCGAACTTGATTTTGAGATTCTTTTCATCGCCTGAGGTATTATGGGCATTGAGAATAGAGTATGCAATAGTACCCTTTTTGCCGTTTTCGACATCGGTGCCGCTGACGAACTGACCGTTCTTATAGAACACACCGTTTTTTATAAGCTTTACCATGGTTATTATCCTTTGCTTTGGAATAGAGTATTTTGGAAATACACGATAATTATACAATAACCCTTTCTTAAAATCAAGAGGAACAGAAAGGAAAGCCTTGAAAAGCTTTCGCTTTCAAGGCTTTCACATTCTCGTTTATTTGTTATTCTCGTTTACCGCAACGATAGTATCGCTGACCTCAGATATGGCCTTCAGCCTTACGGATGCAAGAGATGAGGAATAGGATCCGGGAGACGTTGCCGCCTGTATATACTTATCGCAAACTCCGCCCCAGCCGTATATCTGGGAAAGCTCAAAGGCTCCCGTTGAAAGCACGGTCTCAAGATTTGCTCTCGATCTTGCCTCATCTATATACTCATATGAAAGCACAGAATCCACGTAGCAGTTACGGGTGCTGTTTGCTCTGTGAGACTCTGCGCAGAGATTTTCAAGGATTATACTCGTTCTCTGCAGGTCTCTGTCCGTTTTCAGAACGCCCACAGCCGTTGCGTGGTTGGCCGAAATGAGAGAAACGTACTCAGGCTGACCGCTGAAATATTTAGGCACAGGCAAAAGTCCAAAGGATATCTCCATTGTTCTCAGGTCTGCCAGCTCGCCCACGGTCATAACGTGAAAAAGCGTATTTCCGTACTTGAACATAGCCGTTTTGTTCATTCCGTCTGCCTCGTTCCTTACCGTATCGTAAACGTAGAGATTACGGGAATACAGCTTGCGGCTGAGCATTAAAAACACGTCGTACAAAGAGTCGTCTGTAAAGCAGGTAAGCTCAGGCAGGCCGTACTCGTCCTTTGCGGAAAGGAAGGAGTTGCAGCCTACGGTCAGGGGCAGGATAGTGCTCGGGTCTATGGCAATACCGTATTCATCCTCCCAGTCCAGCCTGTTATTTCCGTCGGCATCCGAGTCTGCCTCGTCCATCAGCTTTATCATTTCATCAATGGTCCAGTCTCCGCTCTCGGCAAGGGCATAGGGGTCGGCCACGCCGGAAACTGAGCCAAGGAGCTCATTGTTCACCGCCACTATGCTATGTGCATCGTGATAGGAGAGCTGCAGGTCTCCAAAGAAGAAATATCTGGTGCTGTCTGCCGCTGCAGCAGTAGTTGCAGCATCGTTCCACCAAGGCTTTGTGGGGTCCATACCTGTCAGATATTCCTCGGGAACAAGATACCCTCCCACAGACATGGCCGCCATATGGCTTGCGCTGTTAACCACCGCAGAATACACGGCTGTGCCTGCCCGGCACTCCTCAACGGCTATCCTTGCAACGTTATCCGGTGTATCAAGCACCTCGCTGATCTCTATATCAAGCCGCTCCTCCACGTTAAGGTTTCGGATGAGAAGAGCCTCGTTATAGCTATCCCCCTCCACGGTATCCGTGTCCATCAGGCAGGCACCGGAGCCCGTTCTGGCATTGAGCACGCAAAACTCAAAGCCGTCGTACCGACCGGTGGGAACGCTGAGAAACTCCTCTCCGTCCTCTATGGTAAAGTCAACGGTATGGTCATAATCGTCATCCTTTTTGCCGCCGCCTGCTTTTGCACAGGATGCCAGCATAATAACTGAGAGAAGTATGCAAATAAATGAAACTGTTTTTTTCATATCAGCCTATCTTGTTTGCAATCATTCTGTTTATCCTCTCACGAACGGAAAGGATCTGCTCATCATCTCTGGGGTATTCCTTAAAGGTGATCTCTCCCCTCTCCTCGATAACGGCCATGACCTCCTCCTTTGAGCAAAGCTCCTCGCAGAGCTTGAAGGCACGAAGGTCTGTCAGCGCTGCGGTGAAGCCGAGAAGGTGAACTGTTTCGTATGCACCGCCGCCGTGAGCGGGATAAACGGAGAAGGTATCTCCTGCAGGCACCCACCAGCCGCCGTCGTTGCACTGGTAGGGATCGCAGAATTCTCTGGAGCCCTGAGTGAAGTAGAAGTTGAAGCCCCACTGCAAAAATCCTGCAATATCATATTTATAGAGCTGCTGACCGATTATGCGGTTTCTCGCTGTGGACATTGCGATCATTCTGTTGGAAACGCCGTTTATCTGACAGCAGCAGTAGTATGCCCAGAGGTTGGGCACGCCTGCGTTTATATAGGGATCTATATGGTCGGTGGCTACTACGGGATGCTCTACAACTCCCTTTTCATAGAAGGAGTAGTCGGAAAGAGCGTCCATTATTATCTGGCCCTTGAGGCACTCGGTCACAGTATTCTTTGCAGAATTATAGCTATCCAGCATATCGCTGCCCGGCTCATCGGAAATATGGAAAACAGAGCAATCGGCAACGCCCAGCTCCTCAAGCTTTTCGATAAGAGCGGGAATGAAGGCCTTGAGGAAGGCGGGATACTCCTCGCCGCAGGCGTCCGTTTCCCAGCCAAACACCTTTTCATAGCCGTTTTCGGTGTGGGCCATGACCTTGGGAGCGTGCTTTGCTCCCCACTGAGTGAAGAGGTGAGATATCTCGAAATACTCGATTCCCAGCTCAAGGCAAAGGCCTACCCATCTCTCAAGCCTTTCAAAGCCGAAGGACCACTTGCCGTCCCTTCTGTAAACGTCCACAAGCTGGCAGGTAGGTCTCTCTCCGCCTGGGACTGTATCAAGAGCGGGAGTGAAAACGGGGGTGAGGATCATATTGAGGCCGTTCTTCGTGTAAACGTCAATATGCTTTGCTAGGATCGCCCAGTGCTCCTCAGAGAACATTTCAACGCCGTAGTAAACAGCAAGGCAATCGGGGTGGAACCACTGAGTGACCGCTATCTCCTGATCGGGAAGAACGGCGGGGATAACCTCTGCCACAAACTCACAGCTGCCAAGATCGCCGTGTGCATCGTCAAAGAATGTCACTGTAAGGGGATATCTGCCGCCCTCGGCATCCTCGGGAACGTATATATCTACCCAGAGAGCCTGGAGCCTCTTGGATGCTGCGATCTCATTTCCGTCCCTGTAGGGCTTCAGAAGATCGGGATAAAGCCCCGGCTCTGTGCGGAGAAAATTCTTATCCTCGCAGCCTACGTTTATGGGCATACGAACGGGAACAGACTCGATGCGCTGTATTTTTACCCAGTCGCTTGCGGGGCCCTCAACTCTCACCTTGACCCACATACCGTCTATGCCCACGGGCAATCCGTCTGTATGATAGGCTACCTGAAAGGAAAACCTCTCTCCCAGAAGCATGGTGGCCTCTGTATACTCCTTTTTCTCGCTGATAGATTCATCAAGAAAGCATTTTTCCGTTGCCGAAACAGCTTTTGCAATTATTCTTTCCATATTGGCACCTTCCTTAAATTCATATATAAAAATTTTACCATACATAAAGTCCCATTTCAACAATTTTATGTTAAAAAAGTATTTCTTGCAATATAGGGCAAGAAGTTGTATAATGTCTATATATGAGTAAAAAAAGGATGAGGATATGAAAAAAAGGATTCTTGTTGTCAGCTCTGCAAACATTGATTTCGTTCAGAACGTTAAAAGAATGCCCTCAGGCGGTGAGACCGTTATAGAAAAGGGAGGCTACAGCTACGTTCCCGGCGGCAAGGGAGCAAACAGCGCTCTTGCCTTTGCAAGACTTGGCGCAGATACCGTTTTCTGCACAAAGGTAGGCAGAGACGATAATGCAAAAAAGCTGAAAGGCCTTTACAGCGCAGAGGGAATAGATACCAGATTTATCTGCGAGGACCGTGAGGCCCCCACAGGACTTGCCTCCATTATCGTTGAGGAGGATGGACAGAACCGTATTATAGTATACCCCGGCGCCAACGGCTTCCTGAACGAAAACGACGTTGAGGAGGCATTTACCTGCTACCCCGACGGTGTGTTCGTTCAGCTTGAAATACCTGACAATGCAGTTATCGCAGCGGCTCGCTTTGCAAGAGAAAAGAGCATTCCCTTCTTCGTTGATGCAGGCCCCGCAAGGCAGGGCTTTCCCCTTGAGGAGCTTCGCGGAGTTGAGATACTCTCGCCCAACGAAACTGAATGCGAGATCTTGACGGGAATCAAACCTGATTCCGTTCAGAACTGCCTCAAGGCGGCCATCCGCCTTGCAACGGTTACCGAGGCGAAATACGTTGTTATCAAGCTTGGTCGCAGAGGCAGCTTCATTTATGACGGCAAGTATTATAACATCATCCCCGCCCATAAGGTCACCGTGGCAGATACTACTGCCGCCGGCGACGTGTTCACGGCAGCTCTCAGCTATGCCTATCTCCAGAAGGGAGAGATCCTTGAGGCAACAAGATTTGCAACCCTTGCAGGTGCCATCTGCGTTTCACGCCCCGGTGCCTCAACCTCCATACCCACCCTTAAGGAGATCAAGGCCTTTGCAAAGAGCATAAAGGAAGCAAAATAATTTCAAGGGCTTTGCGTGAAAGCCTTGAGCCGACCCATTTTGCAGCTCGGTCGGCTCTCTTTACTATTTGTGCCGCAGCAATGGCGGCGGAACGGAGATTTATATGGCAAAGATCATACTTGGAGTAGACTACGGAGATGCAAGAACAGGCCTTGCCCTTAACGCAGGCACCTTTGCCTTCGGCGCAGGCTGCGTCAGATGCGAGGGAATGAGAAAAACGGCCGAGGCAGTGGCAGCGGCCGCAGCAGAAAAAAAGGCCGAGCTCATCGTTGTGGGTAACCCCCTTAACATGAACGGAACAGAGGGCCCGAGAAGCGAAAAATGCCGTGCATTTGCGGCAATGCTCACCGAAATGTCAGGTATTCCCGTTGAGCTTTATGATGAAAGGCTGACCACCGTCAGCGCACATAATATCCTTTCCGAGTTGAACGTTCGCGGGAAGAAGCGAAAAAATAACGTGGACGAGCTTTCTGCAACCCTTATCCTCCAGGATTATATCGACAGAAATATGAAATAAAAAGGTCACAGCCCCTGCCTTCGGCAGGGGCTGTCAGCTTGTCGATGAAGCCTTGAAAAGCAAATGCTTTTCAAGGCTTTTTATTTGTTCTCCCACCAACTGCAAATTCCGATTTATCGGGGAGGGGAGAACGGTCGCTTTTTTGAAAAAAAGCTCCGCAAAAAACTTTAA
>JAFQNM010000193.1 GCA_017395885.1 Clostridia bacterium
GTTGTTACCTGCGGTTGCAAGCACCTCGAACACGCCGTCATCAGAGATCTCGAGGATAGATACGTCAAAGGTACCGCCGCCAAGGTCGTAGATCATTACCTTCTGGTCCTTATCCTGATCTGCACCGTATGCAAGCGCTGCCGCTGTGGGCTCGTTGATGATACGGAGAACCTCAAGGCCTGCGATCTTACCTGCATCCTTTGTTGCCTGACGCTGTGCATCGGAGAAGTATGCGGGAACGGTGATTACCGCCTGGCTTACTGTTGTTCCGAGATAAGCCTCGGCATCTGCCTTCAGCTTCTGGAGCACCATTGCGGAGATCTCCTGAGGTGTATAAGACTTGCCATCAATAGTTTCCTTATGAGAGCTTCCCATATGGCGCTTGATGGACATGACAGTTCTGTCGGGGTTTGTGATAGCCTGGCGCTTTGCAACCTGGCCTACCATTCTCTCGCCGGTCTTGGAGAAAGCTACTACAGAGGGAGTAGTTCTTGATCCTTCGGGGTTGGGAATAACTGTGGGCTCGCCGCCCTCGAACACTGCCACGCAGGAGTTCGTTGTACCAAGGTCGATACCTATAATCTTTGCCATTTTATTTTCCTCCAATTATATATAAAAGATTTTGTTTTTTTATTTCACTACCGTTTTTGCCTTGCTAAGCGCACCTTACCTCCGTTTGGGAAGTTCAACTGCAGATAAACAAAGCTTAATTTGCTACTCTGACCATCGCATAGCGGATAACCTTATCTCCCAGCATATATCCCTGCTGAAAAACGTCCACTATCTCATTTTCGCCGTATGCGCTGTCCTCAATGTGCATTACCGCATTGTGGATATTTGGGTCAAACTGCTCGCCGGCCTTGCCGTATACGGTTACCTTCATTTTTGCAAACACGTCAGGCAGGCTCTTGAGTATCAGCTCAACGCCCTCGGCAACCTTATCGGGTGCTGTATACTGCGTTGCTCTCTCAAGATTATCAAGAATGGGAAGCAGCTCCTTTATTGCATCGGCATATGCCTCTGCATAAACGCCCTCTCTCTCTGCTCTCGACCTCTTTCTGAAGTTTTCATATTCTGCACAAAGCCTCAGATATTTATCCTCAGACGCTGCAAGAGCTGCCTCCAGCTCCTTGGTCTTGGACTTGGACTTTTTGCTTTCCTTACCTTCCTTAGGTGTGCTGCCCTTTGTTTCCTTTGCGGGAGCAGCAGCTTCCTCTTCTACCGCCTCGCCAAAGCCGCTGTCCGCCTTGGGGTTGGTAGCCTCCTCAAACTTCACGTTTTCTTCCATTTTACCTTCAACCTTCCGCATTTTCGCCGCCTTTGCCCTCTGCCAGTCTGGGAGGGCCAAGCACGTCGCTGATGCTGTTTGTTATATCGTCTATCATGGAGATGACTTTTTTGTAATTCATTCTTGTGGGGCCGATTATACCAATAGCGCCCACCGTTTTTCCGTCCTTTTTGACCGGCTTGAATATGAGGGTGGAATTATCCATTACGATAACGGGATTCTCGCTGCCTATATAGACGTGAACACCGTCGTCATTGCCCTGGCCTGCCGGCATCATGGGAGCCGTATCTCCCGATATGAGCTGCAAAAGCTCATCCTTTCGCTCAAGCATTGCCAGCATTTCCTTGAGCCTGCCGATATCGTAGTACTCGGGGTAGGAGAGAAGTCTGTCTACGCCCTCGATCTTGATATCGCCGGAGCCTGTTGCACTGATGGTCTGGCACACGCTCTTGACCACCGGGTCAACAAGGAAGCTGAACTCTCCCATAGCATTTTCCAGCTCCATCATTATGGGCAGGGTGAACTCATCTCCCGTGAGGCCTGCAAGGCGAATGTTCATCAGATCGGTCAGCTTTTTCAGTGCCTCCTCAGTTACGGGGCGCTGGCTGACGATGTTCTGCGTTCGAACCGCACCTCCCGCTGTTATCATAACAAGCACCATTGAAGTGCTGTCTACAGGGACCAGATCAAACTTTTTCACCGTCATCGAAGCGATCCTGGGGCGAACGGCAATAGCTGTATAGTTTGTCATGCTTGCGGCAAGGCGCATAGCCGTATCCAATATGGAGTCTATCTCGGCTTGCTTATCACGGAGCTTTGCTTTCAGCTCCTCCGCCTCTGCCTGAGTCATCCTGTATCTTTCGACCAGAGTGTCTACGTAGAAGCGGTATCCCAGCTCGCTGGGAACTCTGCCTGCAGAGGTATGCGGCTGCTCCAGATAGCCCATTGCCTCCAGCTCTGCCATTTCGTTTCTGATGGTGGCCGAGGAGTAGGTGAACCTGCCGCCCTGAGTCAGATACTTGCTGCCTACCGGCTCGCCGTTCTCTATGTGCGCATCTACGATGGCCTTTAGTATCATCTTTTTACGCTCACTTAACTCGTGATGCTCCTGCAAGGCTTCTTCCCTCCTCGTTTCTGATTTTAGCACTTAAATTGCTTGAGTGCTAATTTCTGTTATAAATTTACCACTACTGTTCCCAAAAGTCAATAATATTCTTGATATTTAATGTGAACTTTTTGTAAATCAACACCTTGAGTGCTAATTTTTCTGATTTTTTGCTCTTTTCTTTTGATTTTTTATACTATTCTCACAATATTATCTGAAAGCTCCGAAATATCTTCAACAAAATAGTGCGGAATTAATTCCGCACTTTTACAGACTGTCGAAGAAGGCGCAGACCGCAAATATATCAAAACAAAGACAGCCGGCCCGTGGCTTTAACTGTAAAAACAAAATCAACAAATAATTAAAGCTGTATTAAAGAAATCCCCTGATTTTTCAGGGGATTTCAAGCTTTTCGCCCTTTCAAGTCCTGTCGTACCTTTGTACGCTTACAGGAACCCCCAAAAGCTCGCAAGCTCACTTTCGGGGAACCCCTCCGACGGACTTGAAATGACGAAATCTGCATCCTTTTCGACAGCCTGAGGCTGCTTGTCGATAGCTTTA
>JAFQNM010000020.1 GCA_017395885.1 Clostridia bacterium
ATCTCTTTTTGCCACTTAATTCTGTGCGGTTTCCTTTGACGTTTGCACAGCTTCAAACACCCCGTAAAATCGGAATTATTAAGTATTCTCCGGTATTCAATAAAAGAAGCTCCCAAGAGGGAGCTTCTTTTCAGCTTTTGATATGGCGTCTGTGTCCGCTGGACATATCCTGTGCGCCACGGGAGCTCTTTTTGCCCTCGGGCTTGATCTCTCCTGCTGCCTGGAGTGCAAGCTTTGTCAGCATAGGTCCTACAAGCTCATAGACAAGGACGGAGAAAAGGACGATATTGCGGATAAGGGTTCCGTCGGAGCCGAGCTCCATAGCCAGAAGCGACATACCGAGTGCAACGCCGGCCTGAGGGAAGAGGGTGATGCCCAGGAATTTGTTTACCTTGGACTCGCATTTTGCCATTTTTGCGCTTCCCAGAGTGCCGAGGTACTTACCTGCACAGCGTGCAATGATATAAACGATACCAATGCCGATAATGGCAAGGTCTGCAAAAGCAGAAAAGTCGAGCTCAGCGCCGCTGAGAGCGAAGAAAAGCACGTAGAGGGGAGCAGTCCATCGCTCTGTTCTGTCCATGATCTCCTCAGAAACGTCGCAGACGTTGCAGAACACGGTGCCCAGCATCATGCAGGTAAGGAGAGTGGAGAAGCCGATGTGAACTCCGCCGATCTCAAGCTTGATGGTGGTAAGAGCAACGGTGAGAAGCACAAAGGCAATGGAGATGGACATACGCTTGCTTCGGGAGTGGAAGAATCTCTCTGTCAGATGGAAGATGAAGCCCATGATCGCACCGAGAACGAGGGAAAGAGCGACCTCAAGGAGGGGCTCAACGATAACAGAAACGAAATCAAGAGCGCCGCCGCCTACCATAGACTTTGCAATTCCGAAGGAAACGGCGAAAATAACGAGGCCAACTGCATCGTCAAGAGCAACGATGGGGAGAAGCAGGTCGGTGAGGGGACCCTTTGCCTTGTACTGGTTAACTACCATAAGGGTAGCTGCAGGTGCGGTTGCAGAGGCAATGGCACCGAGAGTGATGGCGGCGGGGAGAGATATCTTGTCGGGCATCATAAAATGGAGGCCGATAAGAGCGGCATCTACCACAAGTGTAGCAGCAAGTGCCTGAAGAATACCGATGACGGTGGCCTGCTTGCCTGTTTTCTTAAGGGCAGAAAGGCGGAATTCGTTACCGATGGAGAAGGCGATAAAGCCTGTTGCCACCTCTGTGATTATTTTAAAGGACTCAACAGCCTCAACAGAGGAGAAGCCGATGCCCTCGGGCAGAGGGAGCGCTCCAAGGCAGAAGGGGCCGATGAGGATACCTGCAATTATGTATGCGGTAACAGCGGGGAGCTTAACGAGCTTTGCCAGTCTGGAAAGCAGAAGTCCGGCCAGCAGAGTTATGGAAACACTGAGCAGAACGACCATTTTGAAACACCTCTTATATAGTAAATAAATATGTACAAAAAAGCGTACCCGTTCAATATATCACTTTGGCCGCTCCGTGTCAAGTGAAAATTCAAACAATTTTAAAACCTTGGCCGCCTTATTGACAAACTCCGGGGAAAGTTGTATAATTAATAAAATATGTATATAAGGAAAGGTCAGAAAATGAAAAAAATTATTTCTGTTCTTTTGTTGGCAGTGCTCTGCGCTTCCCTTTTCTCCTGTGCGGCTCCCGAGCCCGTTGCCATGGATATTCTGGACGGAGACGGAAATGCAGTTGCTACCGGTTATTATGATGAGGACGGCAAGCTCCTTTATGAGGAAAAGGTAAACAGCAAGGGAGAAGTGATCAAAAAGACCACCTACGACTCTGAGGGCAGAGTTGAAAAGGTAGAGGAGTTTATGAACGGCTCCGTTTCCGGCGAAACAGTCTATACTTATGGTGACAGCGCCGGATATTATTCCACAAAGCAGACCGTTTTTAATAATAAGGGCGTTGTTGTTAACGTGAAGGAGTCTGTTTATGAGCAGGATCTTATCGTCAGCCAGAAGCGTACGTTTGCCGTTTCCGATGGCGTTAACGACGTTGAGGACAGCTATTTCAGCTATAATGACGACGGAACAGTTCTGGAAACAGTCAATTCCAACGGCAGAAAGGTTCGCGAGAAGCTGACAGACGGCAACGGCGTTCTCCTCACCGATCACGATTTCTCCTCTGAGGAATCCTCCTTCAAGACCTACTATAACGAGGGCGATAAGATCGCCAAAACAGATACCTATAATGCTGCAGGCGAGCTGGTCATTTCTCTCGTTTATACCTATGATGAGAACGGCAAAACTGTTATGACAGAGTCCTATAACAAGGCAGGCACCCGCATGGATTACAGCAAATACGTTTATGAGAACGATAAGATCCGTGCCATCTATAAGTATAACGACGAGGACGGCCTCGTTGGTGCAGATGAGATCGATACCATCAACAGTACCATTATGTATGACGACGAGGGCAAGGCTACCGTTCATAAGGGCGTATACGTGCCCATCAAGGCACAGGGCCAGTAAGCTGAGATTCTTGCAGGCATAAAAAACACTTAAAACAGAATTATCCCCCATACCAGCTCTCAGAGGGTCGGTGTGGGGGATATTTGTTCTCTTAAAAAGGCTTTGAAGAGCCCATTTATTAAATTTTCAACATCACCTGTCGCTCTTTGCTTCGATGACGCCGTCCATTATTCGGGCGGCGATGGCAACGTAGTCCTCGCAGGAGCGGCGGTGGTAATAGGCCTCGGTGCGAGCCTCAGGCTCCGGGTCGGAGGGGCCCTTAGGCAGCTCAAGAAGCTCGCGGCAGATATATGAGCCGTTCTGCTCCTTAAATGCTGCGGCGATGGACTGAATGAGGGCATAGTGGGCCTTTTTCGCCTCACGGTCGTTGGGGTCGGAGGGGCCGTAAAGAATGCCTGCGACCATAAAGGCACCGGAAACGGCACCGCAGACCTCTCTTAGTCTGCCCATACCTCCGCCGAAGGAGGCGGAAAGCGCAGTTGCACAGCTCTCGTCAAGGCCTGTCATGTCGGAGAAGGCCAGCAGCACAGCCTGAGCGCAGTTGTACCCTGAGCGAAAAAGCTCTCTTGCTTTCTGTTCGTGATCCATAGATTTTCCTCCGTTTGACGTGATAGTAAGATTTATATATCGTTTGTAAACTGAATTTTGATCTGTCGTTGAGCTTGTAAGGCAAACATCGTAATACTCAGCCCGGTATCCGTTTTGCCTTTGTTGCTTTGTCAAAAGCTGTATCAACCGTCTTGCCTTTCGGGAAAAGCAGGTCAGATCAGGGATTGGCCGTTGATCTTCAGGCGGAAGCGGAGACCCAGTTTTTCTGCCGCCTTGCGGCAGAGCAACATTCTTTCAAGGAATATCTCAAAATAGTCCATAATGCTTGAGATCTCCGTGTCTATCTCAAGGCGCAGGGTGATCTCCTCACGGTCACGGTCGATGGTGAGGGCAGATTCGGTAACTGAGTAGTTTACCCTGTCGTGAATATCGAAGGTGGTAACGTCTCTGTTACGCACACGGCTGCGGCGAACGTCCGACTTATCGGCAAGGATAAGAGCGGCGGAGATGTTATCAACGGGAACTCCCGTTCCCTCATCGTGGTTGCCGATGGCGCATACCACGGTGGCAACGTCCTCAGCACACATACCCTTTGCCAGCAGTATGCGAAACGCCATTACCGCTCCGCTCTGGGAGTGCTCTACCCGGTTCACCAGATTTCCGATATCGTGAAGGTGGGCGGCTATCTTGGCAAGCTCTATCTCGTGGGGGCTCGCTTTGAGAGAGCGCAGGATATATTCCGCCATTTTGCTCACAGTGCCAACGTGGGCAAAGCCGTGCTCCGTGTATCCGAGCACGGAGAGAGATGCGTCTGCCTTTGAAATATAAGTGCTGATAGAGGGATCGTGCTTTATATCCTCGTATGAAACCATATTTGTTTCCTTTCCATTATCAGATAAATAACCGTCTGTAGTAATTCTATTATGTCCCCGGGGAAAAGTCAAGTTAGAACGGTGTAAAATCGGGATAAAAAGAAGTTTAAAATAATGAGGTTATAATAACCCCGATTTCATTGACAAAGTGGTAAATATGGTGTATAAAGAAAACAGTTTGAATTATGAGCGAAAAGTGAGGTCATACTATGTCAAAGCTCAAAATAGGAATCA
>JAFQNM010000021.1 GCA_017395885.1 Clostridia bacterium
CCACTTAATTCTGTGCGGATTCCTTTGACGTTTGCACAGCTTCAAACTCCACGTTAAACCGGAATTTGAAGAAAAGACCTTGAAGGATAAAGTCCTTCAAGGTCTTTTCAATCATATCAGAATTCTGCTTTGCAAAGTGCTACAGTCAGGTCAATAGCGCCGCAAACATCCTTTGTTGCAACAGTTTCAACTGCGGTATGGATATATCTTGTGGGTATGGAGATGCATCCTGCACGGGCTCCCTCGCCTGCAAGCTGCATAGATGCGGCATCGGTGCCTCCGTAGGGGAGTATCTCAAGCTGGTAGGGTATGCCGTTTGCCTTTGCGGTGGCCTTCATCTTTTCAACGAGAGTAACGTCACAAATGGCAGACTGGTCCTTGATCTTAACAGCAGGGCCATCTCCCAGCTTAACTGCCATAGGCTTTGCTCCCTTGGCATCTCCTGTTGCGGTAACGTCAATGGCAATGCCGTAATCGGGGGCAATGGCAAAGGCCGCTGTTCTTGCGCCTCTTATGCCAACCTCCTCCTGAACTGTAAAGACAAAGGTAACGTCGTTTTTGAACTCATCACTGCTTTCAGCGGCGGCCATAAGAATGGCGCAGCCAATTTTATCGTCCAGAGGACGGCCGCAAAGCTTTCCGCCGGCAAGCGCCTTTACCGTGGGCGCAACGGCAAACGTATCTCCGATACGGCAGATTCGCTCAGCCTCCTTTTTTGTTTTAACGCCAAGGTCAACAACGAAGCTGTCTGCCTTATAATCTGCAGGCTTGACCTCGCTCTCGGGCACTATAACTCCTGCCTTACCGTTTTCAAAAATCACCTCGGAGTAAGCTGCTGCCGCAAGGCTGATGCCGCCGATGGGTGCAAAGCGAACGAAGCCGTCATCCTCGATATAGGTAACGATAAAGCCTATCTCGTCCATATGAGCGCAGAACATAAGCTTTTTGCCCTTGCCTGTCTTGCGGCAGATAAGGTTGCCGAGGGCATCTGTTGTAACGGAGTCAAAATAGGGCTCCATTTTTTCTGCGATATACTCGCGTATCTTTTCTTCGTGACCCGATACGGAGATTATTTTAACAAGGTCCTTTATATATTTTATCATTTTATTACCATGCTTTCTTTGCCCGTGAAAGAGCACAGGCGGCGTGAAAAGGAGAATTTGCGGCACGAGGGCCGTATTTTCACGCAGGCTTTATTCGGAAAGTGCTGTGATGCTTGCCAGAGCAAGGCGGTAGGTGCTCTCAAAGTCATCTGCACGGATAACGTTTGAGGCAGTGTGTATATATCTTGAGGGAATGCTCATAACGGCACACTTAACGCCTGAACGGCTCTTGTGGATATGGCCTGCATCGTTGCCGCCGGAAACGTATTTTTTGATCTGGCAGGGAATATCCCGGCTCTCTCCCACAGAGAGAACAAGGTCTGTCAGCTCCTTGTCGTATATGGTGCTTCTGTCCATCAGAGATATGGCAGGACCGTCTCCCTGCTTTGCAACGGTCTTGTGAGGGGGAGTTGAGCAGATATCGGCAACTGCGGTAGACTCAAATATAAGGGCGTGGGTAGGGTCTATAAGGTGAGCCGCAGTACGTGCACCGGAGATGCCGAGCTCCTCTCGGCAGGTAAAGGCGAAATACATATCGAAGGGGATAGTGTCTCTGATGGGATAAAGCTCCTTCATCAGGGCACACATAACGGCGTTTCCTGCTCTGTCGTCAATGGCCTTGGCCTTGATCATTCTGCCTCCCTCACCGAAGGTGACGAAATCGCTTTCAAAGGTGGCATAATCTCCCACGGAGACCTGCTTTTCAGCCTCCTCACGGTCGGCGGCCCCGATGTCGATGTAGAGCTCGTCCATGGGGAGAGCACTGTCTCTCTCATCGGCCTTCAAAAGATGAATGGGCTTAACCCCGAAAACACCTCTCACAAGGCTTTCACCGTCACGGCTGATAACAACTCTCCTGCCTGCCATAATACGGGTATCTCCGCCGCACATAGAGGCTACCTTGAGAGTGCCGTCGTCGGAGACGGATTTTATCATAAAGCCGACCTCATCCATATGAGAGGAGAGCATAAGCCTTTTTGTTCCCAGCCTTCCGCCCTTGCCGTTGCCCTTGATAAGGGCAATAACTCCGCAGGAGCGGTTGGGGATAAGCTCGTCATAGTATCCCTCTATGCAGTCGAGGATGATACGTGCGATCGGGTCCTCACATCCTGAGGGGCCAAAGGTGAGGCACAGCCTTTTGAGAAGCTCTTGTCTTGTTTCGTTAAACATATCTGTCCTCTCCTTTCGCAAAAATGTCCTTGCTTTTCAGAATAGCTGCAAAGAGAGCGGCTGTGCTTTCGATATCGGAAAGCTCAACGGTCTCGTTGTAGGTGTGCATGGAGCCGATGGGAATGCTGATAACGCAAACGGGGATGCCGTCGCCAACGAGGGAGAGCATGGTTGCGTTGGTGCCGGTGTCCGTAGCATCAACAGTAATGCCGTATGCGATATGTGACTCCTTGCAGAGAGAGATAACGCTGTCTGTGAAGGGCCTGTCCGTAACGGCTGAAAGAGAGATAACCGGGCCGCCTCCGAATTTTCCCGATTCCTCAGGCTTAACTCCGGGGGCCGTAGCAAAGGTAACGTCAGTAACGATGGCCAGATCGGGGCGGATAGCATAGGCAGAGCTTGAGGCACCGTCTGCCATTGTAGCCTCCTCTCTTGCCGAGAGGGTAACGTAGAGATCAGCCTCCATTTCATCGGGGGAGAGGGAAGCCGCGGCAAGATAAGCGGCTGTGCAGCAGGCCTTGTTATCAAGGCTTCGGGATGCAACACGGCCGCTGCCCAGCATTGCAGGCCTTTCGTAGAAGCCGATAGGTGTTCCGATCTCAACTATTTTCTCAAGCTCTTCCTTTGAATAGCCTGTGTCGATACGTAGCTCGTCGATCTTTGGAGTTTTTTTGCTGTCGCCTGCAGCCTGAAGGTGGGGAGGGGTGGAAACGATAACTCCGTAGATCGTCTCCTTGCCGTAGATAAGCACCTCAGCGGCAGGAAGTATGCGGCGGTCAAGTCCGCCTATATTGGCAACGGAGAGAAAGCCTCCGTCAAGGATTCCGGTAACTATCATGCCTATCTCATCGAAATGGGCATCGATCATAAGTCTGGGCGCATTCTCCTTGTTGCATCTTTTGATAAAGACGTGGGTGCCCGAGGAATGGGGAATATACTCGTCAAATGGCAGAGAAAAGAATGATCTGAGCTCCTCCCGGCCTCTTTCCTCGTGTCCTGAAACGGACATTACGGAAACGAGCTTTTCTATCATTTCTTTAGCGTTGTACATTTTATTTCCTTTCTGAAAAGCGTAAGAGTCAGGTGCTACAGGGTCTCAACGATGGCCTTGAAGGCCTCTCCGCGCACCTCGAAATTCTGGAATGCATCGAAGCTTGCACAGGCAGGGGAGAGGAGAACGCAGTCTCCGCTCTCTGCTGCAGAGGCGCAAAGGCGAACGGCTCCCTCAAAGTCACGGTCCTCAAGAAGGGTGATGCCCGATGCTTGGAAATCGGGATGAGAGAGGATAGCGGTCTTTATCTTCTCAAGGGTAGCGCCTGTCAGCACAACGGTCTTTATATATCTGCAGGAGGTGAGAGCATCTGCAAGAGGCTCAAAGGGGATATTTTTGTCATATCCGCCGCAGATGATGTTGATGGGGCAGGTAAGAGCAGAGATCGCTGCCGCCGTTCTTGTGGGGGATGAGTCTATGGAGCTGTTGTAGAATCTGATGCCGTTCTTTACACGAACAAGCTCAAGCCTGTGCTTTACACCTCCGAAGGTGGAGGCAACACGGCACATAGCCTCCCTTGAGGCATAGGTATAGGTTGCGGCAATGGCGGTGGCATAGTTTTCAATATTGTGCTCACCGGGAAGAAGTATTTCAGAGAGGGGGATCATCCTCTCCTCCGTTCCCCTTTCGGAGAGGTACATAACGAGGTAGCCGTCCTTGGGGTAAACTCCGCCCTCGCAGCGGGAGAGGGTATCCATCGGAATGGGGCTTCTCGAGAACCACATAACGGGACACTCGCATGAGGAAGCAAGGTCTCGGCAAACGGCATCGTCGTAGTTGAGCACGGCTCTTTGTGCTCCCTTCAGTATTCTGGCCTTAGCCTCGATATATTCGTCCATACCGGTATGCCAGTTAAGGTGGTTAGGGGTCACGTTTTTTATAACGGCAACGGTAACGGGAGAGGATACCGTCATAAGCTGGAAGCTGGAAAGCTCAGCCGCAACGATGCAGTCGCCGTCCATATCACCGATACGGTGGAGGAGAGGCTCTCCGATGTTACCGCCGAGAAAAACGCGTTTTTTCCCTTCCTCCTCAAGGATCTTGGAAACGAGGGTAGTGGTGGTGCTTTTTCCGTCGCTGCCGGTGATGCCTATAACGGGGCAGGGAGCCTTTTCTATAAACATTTCCATTTCGCCCGTAACGCAGATATTGCGTGCTCTTGCATCCTCAAGAACAGGCAGATCGGGCCGAAAGCCGGGGGAGCGGAAAACGAAATCGCCGTTCATTTCGGAGAGGTAGCTTTCACCGAGAATAAGCTCTGCTCCCATAGAGATGAGCTCATCTGCTCTCTCGCCCATTTCTTCAAGGCTTTTTTTGTCTCTGACCTCGATCTCGGCTCCCATATCCGAGAGCATACGTGCAAGGGGCATATTGGAAACGCCGGCACCAAGAAGGATCACTTTTTTTTCTGAAAATATAGGGGAAAGATCAACTTTCATATGTATTTTCCCTTTCGGATAAGGTTTTTATATGCATTTACCCTATAATTATATTACCTTTTTTGAGTTTTGGCAACCGCTTTTCCAAAAACATCGAAGTATTGCAAATAATCTTTGACAAAATGGGGTTTTGGTGGTACAATGTTAAATGTATACCTATCTGTAAAAATTAGTTGGTGAAATATAGATGAAAGAATCAAAATACCCTCTTTGGGAAGGACGCAAGAACCTTCCCCGTGCCGGGGGCGGGAGAACTGTGTTCATGCTTCTGGCAACTGTGGTGCTCTCTGCTCTTACGGCAAAGGGCCTTGGCGGACTGTTTTGCATCGGCATTGCGGGAGCATTTTTCGGTGCTCTCCTAACTACCGTACGCAGGCCTGTTATCTGGCTTGCGGTTCCCGTTTCATTCGGTGGTGCGTATCTCCTCTCGGGAGACCTGCTTCTCAGCCTTTCTGTGCTTTTATTCGTGCCGGTCGGCTTCATTCTTGCGTATGCTCTGTTTTTTGAAAAGAGCTTTTCTGTAAGCGTAGTATGCCTCACCGTTGTTCTTCTTGCCTCCATGGGGCTCATGGTTCTCGTTTCGGTAACAGAGGCTTATGAGGGCACCGTTCGTCAGGCGGCAGGAGCCTTTCTTGGGGATATAGAGAGCTATTTCAGAGAGGCATTTGCCTCGGTCAGCTATCCTATGGCAGACGGACAGACCTATTCTCTGCCTGCTGAAACCGTAGACAGACTCATCGAGACCGCAGTTATGATCCTTCCTGCAGTTGCGGTGGTGACCTGCGAGCTTCTCGCATACGTGATCGCAAAGCTGTTCAGAGCTATCGTTATAAGAAGCGGCTTCAGATTTATGCTGGGCGACAGATCGGGCGAGGTCACCGTTTCGGTAGGCGCCTCTGTAGTCTATCTTATTTCGGCGGCGGTCAGCTTTTTCGTAACAAAGGCGTCTGTTATAGCATATTCAGCAGTAAATATCACTTATATATTCCTGCCTGCAATGGCCATCGTCGGCTTCAAGATGCTCTTTGGCAGGAGAGGCTTTTTCAGAAGCAGAAGACAGGGCCCCGGCCGCATAATGATGATAGTTGCGGTGGCGTTTTTGATATTTATGTCTCCCATCGGCTTCTTGCAGATGCTTGCAGTGCTTGCGGCGGTGTATACGGTGGGAAGAACCCTCATATCCGGCATAGACCACGGTCACGGCGGCGAGGACGACGGCGGCAGTGAGGATAAGGGAGATAACGAGGGGCAGCATTAAGAAAAGAAAGGATAGGGACAGATGAAAAACAAACAGACTCAGACTCGACAAGGTGTGGCAGAGCTTACTTTTTCTGTAGCGCTTGCTATACTGACCGTAGTTTTTGATACCCTGCTTTGCACATATACAAAGGTCCATCCTGTATTCATAGCCGTTTTTTCTGTGGCAATAATAATTTCGGCAACGATCTCATTTTATATAATCCGCAAAAACACAACGGCTCGCCGTAAGCGCACCCCCGCCCCTGAAACGGTAAGCGTTCTTGCGGGAGCAGTAGTTGACCTTCCTCATCCTGCGTTTATTTGTGCCGGTGAGAACGACGGTATCGTTTGGAGCAATAAGGAGGCCGCAAGGCTTTTCGGAGCAAAGGCCGTTAGGTTTTCTGATCTGTTTTCGACCCTTGAGAGCGATGAGGAAAGCGGAGAGGCTCTGCGCCTCGGTGCACTTGGCCGTCGCTTTGCGCCCACAAGCTATATCTCTGAGGGGACTGACGGAAGAGACTATAGGGTCTTTATAATGCACGACGTGACCGAGTACGATGCTCAAACAGCCCTCCTGCGCGGAAGGGAAAGTGCAGTTGCATACATCACCGTGGATAATCTTGATGAGCTTCTCAACTATGAGCAGGAGGACTACAGAAGTGCCTCCGGCGAAACGGAGAGGATACTGAGAGCCTGGGCAACCGAGGCAGGAGGTATACTCAAGGAGTATCAGCAGGATAAGTATATTTTCGTATTTGAACGAAGCCATCTGGCAGAGTTTACAAGAAACGGCTTTGATATCCTTGATAAGATCAGAGATATAAGAGTTGGAGAAAACAGCATCCCCCTCACCGTTTCGATGGGCGTTTGCGCATCGGACGGTGCCCCCCTGGAGAAGGAGAAGGCGGCTCAGTCTGCTCTTGATACAGCGCTCCAGCGCGGAGGTGACCAGGTGGTGCTGAAGGCAGACGGCGCCGTTGAGATATTCGGCGGCAAAACAAAGATCCCCCAGAAGAGAACGAAGGTAAAGGCAAGAGTTGTGGCAAACGAGCTTGTTTCCCGAATCTCTTCCTCCTCAAACGTTATCATAATGGGCCATAAATATGCAGATTTCGATGCCTTCGGTGCCTGCGTAGGCCTGGCAAGGCTCTGTATGTTCTGCGGAGTTCCCGTTAATATCGTAACGGATTTTGCAGATTCCAACCTTGATCGTTGCCGTAGCTGGATCGGTCGGGAGAAGGAGTATGCAGGTGTGTTCATTAACGGGGAAACTGCAATGGACCTTATCACCTCAGATACCCTGCTTCTCGTGGCGGATGTCAATAACAAATTCCAGTTTGAGTGCCCCGCTTTGCTTGACCATTGCCTGAGGGTCTGCATAGTAGACCACCACAGAAAAACGGCAGATTATGAGAGGGCTCCTCTCATTACCTATATAGAGCCTGCGGCATCTGCGGCAAGTGAGCTTGTTGCCGAAATGCTGGAGCAGGTGCTCCCTGCAGATGAGCTTTTGTCTGTAGAGGCAAATCTTATGATGGCGGGAATCCTTTTGGATACTAACCAGTTCACAAAGAATACGGGCACCAGAACCTTCTCTGCGGCACTCTATCTCAGAGGCAGAGGAGCAGACGTGGGTGAGGTTCAGGAGCTTTTCAAAACAGAGCTTTCCGATTTCCAGCGAGAGCTCAAATTCCATTCAAACGTTGAGATATACAGAGGCGTTGCGGCAATAGCCGTTGCAGAGGGTGAGTGCACCTTCAAGGATAAGATCCCGGCGGCAAAAGCGGCAGATAAGCTTTTGACGGTGGAGGGTGTAAAGGCATCCTTTGCCATCGTCCCCATCGGCGGCGAGGTCCATATCTCGGCAAGATCAACGGGAACCATCAACGTTCAGCTGCTGCTTGAAAAGCTTCGCGGCGGCGGACATTTTGATTCTGCAGGAACACGCCTTGAGGGAATAACCGTAAAGGAGGCCGCAGATATGCTCAAGTCAGCTATAGACAGCTATCTTGACGAAAACAATCAGGACAAAGACAAAGGAGATAAAAAACAATGAAGGTAATGCTTTTAAAGGACGTTAAGGGACAGGGCAAGAAGGACGAGATCGTCAACGTTTCCGACGGATATGCGAGAAACTTCCTTTTCCCCAGAAAGCTTGCGATCGAGGCAGATGCAAAGGCTCTTGCAGATGCAAAGAACAAAGAGGATGCAAAGAAATTCAAAATAGAGCAGGATAAGGCGGCGGCAAAGGCTGTGGCAGAAAAGCTCAGCGGAGTTACCGTAAAGATCCGTGCAACTGCCGGTGCAGACGGAAGGCTGTATGGCAGCATCACCACTCAGGACGTGGCAAAGGCGCTCAAGGAGCAGGCAGGGATCGATATAGATAAGAGAAAGATCGTTTCCGACGGAGCCATCAAGGCCTTCGGCACCTATACTCTTGATGTAAAGCTTTATCCCGAGATACTGGGAAAGATAAATCTTGTTGTTTGTGAATAAGGCCTGAGCAAGCGAAGGCAGCAGCCTCACAATGGCTGTCACAAATGCAAAGAAAGGCATGGTTTCGATTATGAATGATCAGATAGACAGAAAGCTGCCGTTCTCACTTGAGGCTGAGCAGTCTGTTCTCGGATCCATACTTATAGACCCTCAGTCTCTGGATATAGTTGCGGGAATCATCTCATCAGACGATTTTTATCTTGAGGAGCACAAGAGCATCTATTCCTGTATGCAGGGAATGTATATCCGCAGCAAGAATATAGATGCGGTCACTCTCATTGAGGAGCTTGTTCACCAGGGCGTGTACGATGAAGCGGGAGGAAGAGAGTATATCCGTCTCCTTTGTGAAACGGTGCCCACCGCCTCCAATATAAGAGATTATGCCGATATCGTCAGAGATAAGGCCATACTGCGCTCGCTTATCGAGGCCTGCGAGGGGGTTGCCGAATCTGCATATGCGGAGGAGGATGAGGCCCATAAGCTGGTTGAGGTGGCAGAGGCAAAGATCTACGGCATTGCCGAGCAGAGAGAGAACAAGAATTTTGTTGAGATCAAGGATGCACTTATCAACGTGTATGCGCATCTTCAGCAGCTTGTAACCAATAAGGAAGAAACTCTGGGAATGCAAACAGGCTTTTCAGCCCTTGATAAGACCATAGTGGGAATGGGTAAATCAGACCTGGTTCTGGTAGGTGCCCGACCCGGTATGGGTAAAACAGCCTTTGCTTTGAACCTTGCGGTATCTGCCGCAAAGAGAACGGGCAAGGCAGTTTGCATATTCTCTCTTGAGATGTCTGCAGAGCAGCTCGTAACGAGACTTCTCTCAGGAGAGGCCCTTGTGGATAATATGAAGCTTCGCTCGGGAGAGCTTTCCGATGATGATTGGCAGCGCCTTGCTCATGCGGCAAGCGAGCTTTCGGAGACAAGGATACTTATAGACGATACCTCAGGAATCACCGTTTCCGGAATGATGTCCAAGCTGAGACGTGTCAAGGACAGAGGCCTTGTGGTAGTAGACTATCTGGGACTTATGCAGTCTGAGATAAAGAGAGATAACCGAGTTCAGGAGGTAACGGAGATATCGAGAAACCTGAAGCTTATGGCAAAGGAGCTGAACGTTCCCGTTATCTGCTGCGCCCAGCTTAACAGAGGAGCAGAATCCAGGCAGGGCAACCGCCCTATGCTTTCCGACCTGAGAGACTCAGGTGCTATCGAGCAGGATGCGGATATCGTAATGTTTCTGTACCGTGATGAGTATTACAATAAGGATAAGGATGCCCCCCAGAGCACGGCGGAGGTCATCGTTGCCAAGAACCGTCACGGCTCGACGGGAACTGTCAATATGGGCTGGCTCGGTCGCTATACCAAGTTCGTAACACTTGATGAAAATGCCGGAGAAGGCAACTGATAAAGGGGAGAAGAAATGAAGAATCTGTATGTTGCGTTTCTTTCGTCCAACTATAAAACGGGCGCCTTTATCAGACAGTTCACAAGATATAAGTTCAGCCACGTGGCCCTTTCCGAAACACCCAACCTTGAAAAAATGTATTCCTTTGCCAGAAAATACCGCAACACTCCCTTTGTTGCAGGGTTTGTGGTGGAGCTTCCCTCCAGATATTTTGTCAGCGAGAAGAAGGTTCCTGTCAAGGTCTGCGCCGTACCTCTTGAGGATAGCGAGTATGAAAAGGTAATGGCACGTATAGAGGTTTTCAGGCAAACTCCGGAGAACTACAGATATAATTATTTTTCTGCACTGGCCTACTGGTTCAAAAAGCCCTTCAGAAAGAAGGATGCATTTATCTGTATAGAGTTCGTGCTTTATGCGTTGGGAATAGATGAGTTTATGACTATACGCGAGCTTGAGAAGAGGCTTTCCGAAAACGTTGTTTTTGAGGGAACAATGGACGAGATAGTTGATGAAAAGGCAAAGACTGAAAGATCGGACGATTATTTTGAGAAAAAATCCGTATGGTATACGGTGAAAGAATTCTCAAAGGATATTGCTACTCTCACAACGTCACCCAACGAAAAATAGAATACATAGAAAACGGCAAGGCCCTTGAAAGGCTTGCCGTTTTTTGAAAATAGAAAAGATATTGCCGCTATTATTCACAAAACGAAGGAAAAGGAGAAAAAATCAGCATTTTTTGAAGTTTTAGGCTGGTAAACTTTCAGAATCGTATTGACAGCGGTTTCAACATATGATAAACTTGGGTTAATCTTAAAACTTAAGAAAGCAAGGTATATTCCTATGAGCATTAAAAACGAATATCTCCTCAGCGTGCTTGAAACAGTAAAGGCGCGCAATGCGGGAGAGCCTGAATTTCTGCAGGCAGTAGAGGAGGTTCTTGAATCTCTTGAGCCTGTGGTTGAAAAGAATGAAAAGCTTATCACAAGCGGTGTGATCGAGCGTATGGTAGAGCCCGAGAGAATGATCACCTTCCGTGTTCCCTGGGTAGACGATAACGGTAAGCCTCAGGTGAACCGTGGCTTCAGAGTTCAGTTCAACTCTGCTATCGGCCCCTATAAGGGCGGCCTCCGCTTCCATCCTTCCGTAAATGCATCCATCATCAAGTTCCTTGGCTTTGAGCAGACATTTAAGAACAGCCTCATATCCCTCCCTATGGGCGGCGGTAAGGGCGGCTCCGACTTCGACCCCAGAGGCCGCAGCGACGGTGAGATCATGAGATTCTGCCAGAGCTTTATGACAGAGCTTCAGAAGTATA
>JAFQNM010000194.1 GCA_017395885.1 Clostridia bacterium
GCTGTCTTTTAAATCAAGTTGAGCGTTATTTGATTAATAGATTTAAAGATATTCTCCTATGCCTTGCATACAGAATTTTTTGGTTTTGGTTCGCACCCAGGTAGCAAACCCTCATCCGTCACCGCCTATGAAGACATCAAATGCTTTTATTCTAACTCTGGAAATACTATTCCTTTTAAGTTTCAAGATACTGCATCGGTGCCACCTTCCCCCGAATCTTTGGGGGAAGGACTATTTTGGGTCCTCGCCTTTGCGAGGACGGAGCGGACACATGAACTTTATGTTTAGATATACGTTACGTCCGCGGGGGGAAGGACTTAGTTTGAGCCGCTGCCTCACTTGTAGCCGTACATCATCACGGGAACAGAATTGTATCTGATAAAACACAAAAAAAGGGCGCTTCGCGCCCTTTTTTATAATATGCTTATAAGATATTCAACTGCCTCGTGGGGAGTTGCCCAGCTTGTTGTTATGCGAACGAGGCTCTTTCCCTCGCCCATGGGGCCCCAATTATCAAGGACCGCCTTTTTTGATATCTCTCTGAGCTTTTCATCATCCATAATGAAGAACTGCTGATTTGTGGGTGAGTCGTTATAGGGCTCATATCCCTTTTCGATCATAGCCTCTCTGAGGATCATGGCAAGGCCGACAGCATGGTCTGCTATCCTCTCGTAAAGCCCGTCGGAGAAAAGCTCGTCAAACTGAATGCCAAGCATCCTGCCCTTTGCAAGAAGAGCGCCGTGCTGCTTGATCTCTGTGAAGAAGCAGGGGGAGAGAGATGCATCGGGGAATACGACGGCCTCGCCGAAAAGAGCGCCGCACTTCGTTCCGCCGATATAAAATGCATCGCAATACTCTGCTATGACCTTGAGAGTTACGTCCGTATCTCTCGCCGCAAGACCGTAGGCAAGGCGGGCTCCGTCCAGAAACAGCCTCATTCCGTATCTGTCGCAAACGCCTCTCAACCTTCTCAGCTCCTCTGCGGTATAGAGAGTGCCGTACTCGGAGGGGTGGGACACGTAGATTGCGCCGGGGCGGACCATATGGGTGTTGGTTGCATCTGCATAGAACGCTCTCATATACTCCTCGGCCGCCTCAGGGTCCACCTTTCCGTTCTTCTGAGGAATGGTGATGACCTTATGGCCCGAATACTCGATAGCGCCTGCCTCGTGTACGCTGACGTGGCCCGTATCGGCCGCGAGAACGCCCTCATAGCCGCGGAGAATGGAATCAAGCACCGTGTAGTTTGCCTGAGTTCCACCAACGAGGAAATAGACTGCCGCATCGGGACAGCCGCAGGCCGCTCTGATCTTCTCCTTTGCAGAAAAGCATATCTCATCGGCGCCGTAGCCCGGGGTCTGGCAAAGATTGGTCTCCACCAGCCTTTTTATAATATTTTCGTGTGCGCCCTCAAGATAATCGCAATTAAACCTATACATAATTATAACCTCACTAAACTATTCGTCTTTTTAAAAGCAGCCGCGCCAATAGCACCGCCAGAAAGCAAAGCGCCCCATCCTTGATCATATAAGGCGCGCAGCAAACAAGAAATGACTGAAAAATGCCCTGCCCCGTTACGAAAGCGAAATACACTCCTCCAAGACCGTGGCACAAGAGAAGGCCGAGGAGAGACAGTAAAACGGACACGTGCAGGCGTTTTCCCTTTGCAAGCCCCGAAAGAAAAGCAAGGGCAAGAAAGCCTATTATAAAACCGCCCGTTGGTCCTGCGAGAACACCAAGTCCCCCCTGAAAGCCCGTGAACACGGGGAGGCCCACACAGCCGAGAGCTATATAGACGAAAACGGAGAGCGTGCCCCGCCACCTGCCGAGAGCCGCCCCCGCAAGGCAGACCGCAAAGGTCTGAAAGGTCAGGGGAACGCCGAGAAAGGGCAAGGGTATCTGCCAGACGGAGACCACCGCAACCACGGCGGCCATAAGCCCGACGAAGGCAGTATTTCTGATCTTTGAATTCATAAATACCCGTATACCTTTAATTTAATACGAGTATTTAATACTACCCTTCCCCTTAGGTCAATAGAACCCACTTCAAAACAGCTGGGGCCGACGCTCTCCTGCGTCGGCCAC
>JAFQNM010000195.1 GCA_017395885.1 Clostridia bacterium
ACATGAAGAAGCTCGGGCAAGATATAAGAGGCTCTTCTCTTTCTGGATGTGCTGACAGTTTCAGTTTTATCGTTCATATTACTTCTGCTGCTCACTTGCAGCACTCCTCCTTCTTGCCATAATATCGGTTTTAGCTCTTGAAATATACTGAGTTACCGGGAGACCGCCGGGGCAAACATGTGTGCAGGAGCCGCACTCTATGCAGGCTGCAGCACCGAGAGCCTCTGCCCTTTCGATCCTTCCCTTTTTAACGAGAGCAAGAATATCAAGAGGCATAAGTCCCATAGGGCAAGCGCCAACACATCTGCCGCATCTTATACAAACAGGCTCCAGGCGAGATTCTCTGTCAAAATAGTCGCTGAAAACGAGAATTGCAGACGTTGTTTTTGAAACGGGAGCATCAACGTCCCACTGAGCGTGACCCATAAGTGGGCCGCCAAATATGATCTTTTTCGGCTTTTTGCAAAGGCCTCCGCATTTTTCAATAATATAGGAAGCACCTGTTCCGATGGGAACCTCAAAGTTTCCCGGATTTGCGATACAGTCGCCGTCAACGGTAATTACACGTCTGATAAGAGGCAATCCCTTAGTAAATGCACAAGCTACAGCCGCACAGGTCTCGGCGCTGAAAACAACGCAGCCGGCATCAATGGCAGTTTTACCCTCAGAAAGCTCCTTCTTTTTCAGCGCATAAACAAGATGCTTTTCGCTGCCTGAGGGATATTTCGGAGAAACCTTCATAAGCTCCACTATGCCATCGTCTGTCAGCATATTGGATATGACCTTTATCTCCTTTTTTCTATCCTTTTCGATAGCAATATAAGCCTTGCGCACACCGAGAGCAACCATTATTATCTTGATTCCTGCCATAATATCGCTAAGGCTCTCAAGAATCATTCTGCGTGTAACGGTAACAAAGGGCTCGCCCTCGCAGCAGTTGATAATAACCGAATCTACCTTGCCTCGTGCTGCAGCGATCTTTGCATATGTGGGAAAGGCTGTTCCTCCCATGCCTGCAATTCCTGCATTACGGATAACGGCAAGTATCTCATCAAAGGTGGCCTCTGATAGCTTCTTACCGAAGGGATGGACAGTTTCGCAAAGCGTTCCAAGCTTGTCGTTTTCAATTACTATATTATATGAGGAGCCGCCGTACGTTGTGGTGACCTCCTCTATCCCGATTACCTTACCGGAAACACTTGAATGCACAGGGCAGCCAAGTCCGCCGGGAATATCACCGATAAGCTGGCCAAGCTTAACGCTGTCTCCCACCTTGACTACGGGTCTGCACATAACTCCCACGTGCTGAGAAAGTGATATGGAAACAGTATCGGGATCATTCAGCCTTGTTATTGGGGAATCCTTTGTATACTTATGGTCATCAGGTCTGATTCCGCCCTTAAAGGTGTATGCCAATGTTATTCACCTCTTACTTATTTATTTAAAGGAGTCCAGTTTCCGAACACGGTAAAGTTTACGACACCGGGCTCAATATTATCGGGATGTCCGCAGATACGAAGTCTCACAGCCTTTGCTCTCATCTGAGTGACGGGAAGGTAATCTATAAGCATATCAACTTCATTATCTGATTTATCGAGAACACAGATCCATTCGTCCTCCATTGAGAGCGCCTCAACCTTATACTTGAAGGGGCCGGGCATTATTCCCTTCTTGAAATCCATTCCAACATCTCTCCACATTATTCTCATGGAGTAGATGTTGAGACCTTCCTCAGACATTTTAACGGTAAGAGTAGGGTCGGGATCGTCAGCCGCAGGCTGCCACCAGGTAATAAGGCTATCGTCGCAGGCGTAGATTCCGTCTCTTCCGGGAGCCATTGAAGACTCAATTGCAGGCCCCATATTCTGAGTGAGAGGAACAAGTCCTGCATCGTTTCCAAGGTGGGGATTCTCTTTATATCCGGGAACCCACTGAGGATTTTCGGTAGATTTAAGAGGAATGATATCTCCGTTTTCGTCAAAGCCGATAGGATCAAAGCCGCATCTTCTTTCAAAATTTCCACCGTATCCCACAAGACAGGTGTAGAATACCCAAAGAGTATTATTAGGGCCCTCAACGATGCTGCCGTGGCCGGGAGCTCTGACAAGGCCGTGTCTGTTAAGAAGGAATGGGCTGGTCTTCATATACTCCCAAGGGCCCATGGGAGATGAGCTCTTATAAGCACCCATTGCATAGGTGACCCATTCTGTTCCGGGACCGGAGTATACAAGGTAATATGTTCCCTCTCGCTTATACATCCAGGCGCCCTCTACCCAGCTGTAGGAGCCATCCTGATTCCAGTCGCCCATTCTTTCCCAGACGTGGTTTTCAGTGTCCATATCGAACATAACCTTAGGGTCTGTAAGAAGCTTTGTAGGCTCATCGGAATCAAGCTCAACACCCTTGATTCCGCCGCCGCATCCGCTGTAGAGGTAAAGCCTCTCATCGTCATCGGAATAAAGCATAGGGTCATCACAAAGATATATCTCTCCGTCAGGGCGGACGAAATTACCGATGCTTCTGAAGGGGCCGAGAGGGTTATCGGCAACGTAAAGAGGAGCCGAGCAGGCTGTCAGATAGAACTTACCCTTATGCTTTACAACTGTGGGAGCATATCCGCAGTCATAGGGCTCCATATGAACGTGATGCCACGTTGAGAAATCCTCTGTCCAGTAAGCCATTCCGCAGGAGGGATAGAGATACCATTTTCCGTCCTCATAGATAACGGTAGGATCAGCCGTTTCACGAAAATCCGCTCTGTGCTTCCAGCCGAAATTAAAGCAGTTTCTGCCGAGAGGATAATCAGGCAGGGGAATAGGATTACAATATGTTTTTCTAACGTCAATACTCATTATTATTTCTCCAAGTCTCGTTAGCAATTATTTTTGATTGATCTTAAGAAGTCCTGTTTTCGAGTGTGTTATTTACATTAATTCAGTCATTACTTTCCTTTGGACTCCAATATCCAAAGATTGAAATATTCATAATACCGGGCTTAATCCCCTCAGGCCAGCCAAGCACGGTAAGCCTTACCTCGTTAGCTCGGAAGGTATCAAAGGTGCGGTAGTCGACTATCAGATCCTCACAGCTTTCGCTCCTATCAAGAACTGTTGTCCACTCCTCGCTGACCTCTGTATCTCTCAGCTCAAGCTTATACTTTATGGGGCCGGGGAGATTACCGCGACAGAGAGAGAGTCCAACATCTCTCCATATAATACGAACGGCAGAGCAATTCATACCCCAGTAGGAGAGCGGAATAGTAAGAGTAGGTGCCGTATCGCCGTCAGCAGGCTCCCACCATGACATAAGATCCTCATCGGTGGCATAAAGAGCACTTCTGCCGGGAGCCTCACTTGATGCACATGCGCGTCTTCTGCCGGAAACGCAGATAAGACCCGTATCACCTTCGTTCACAGGATCCAAAACAGCACCCGGAGCCCACTGAGGAGTTTCTGTAACCTTTTTGCAAACAAGGTCTCCGTTTTCATCAATATAGAGAGGATCATATCCGATGCGTCTCTCCATAGGATCCTCATAGCATATCGTAGTAGTGTAAAAGGCCCATATAGTATCATTGGGTCCGTCAACTACGCAACCGTGGCCGGGGCCTCGAACAACTCCGTCACGCTTTTCAATAAAGGGGCTGGACTCCATATATGTCCAGGGGCCGAGAGGAGCGCTTCCCTTGTATGCGCCCATTGCATAAGAGGAATACTCTGTTGCAGGGGCACCGTAGGTCAGGTAGTAAACACCGTTTTTCTTATACATCCAGGGGCCCTCCATAGCACAGGAGCTGCCATCCTCGTTATATTCTCCTCCTCTCTCCCAAATGTGATCGGGATTGAATCTGAACATAAGCTGAGGAACGGTGAGAAGCCTTGTGGGCTCGTTTGGATCAAGCTCAACGCCAAGTATCTCAGGCCAGCCGGTAGTATAATAAAGATAAAACCTGCCATCATCATCTGAGAATACCATAGGGTCATAGCATCTTTCAAGCTTATTTCCGTCAGGAAGCCTGAAATCACCGATTGAGGTAAAGGGGCCGAGGGGATCATCTGAAACAAAGAGATCGGAAAGACTTGAGCAAAGATAATACTTACCGTTATGCTTTGCAACGGTGGGAGCATATCCGCAGTCATAGGGCTCCATTCTCTTATGGTTCCATGTAACGTAGTCCTCAGACCAATAAACCATTCCGCAGGAGGAATAGAGATACCATATACCGTTCTCAAAAAGAACTGTTGGGTCTGCAGTTTCTCTCCAGTTATACTCTCTGTCAAGGCTTTGTCTGCCAAGAGGGTAATCGGGAAGCGGAGTGGGATTGCAGTAGGTGTTTTTATAGTTATTCATAATTTCTCCGATAAGCATAATAATACAAATAAATTTTATCACAAAACTGAATATATGTAAATAGAAAAAGAAAAAACGGAACACAAAACGGAGATACTTTTTTAAAAAAAGCATCTCCGTTTTATAGTATCAGTTATTCAAGTCGTTATAGAAAATGATCTCCTCAGGCAGGCGCAGATTAAGCTTATCCTTAGCTACCTTTATAACGTAGTCATCATCATTGATGCCTGCTTTTTCATTCTCCAGCTCTTCTTTTTCGTCTATCAGTCCGTCTACCTCCTCCTGCAGCTTATCTCTCTGAGCCTTATACTCATTAAACTGCAGCTGAAGCTGGACAATAGAGATCACCGCAAATACCGAAAAAGCAAATATTGCGATCTTAACAAAAATTCCTGTTTCTCTTTTTTTCATAATCTAAGAAAGTTTAACCTCATCACGAAGCATTTTTTTAAATTTTAACGTCTTTTTTAAACGAGCCCGTCTCACAGACAGAACAAATACAGAAGCAGCAGACCTTCTCAATGCACAAATCACAAACCTGAGAGGTATCAGCAAAAGGCGAAGCAGCCAAAGGATAGCATCTGCCAAAAGTCTGAAAGCAGCCGATACTGCTCTTGAAGGGATCAGTCGATACAGAACAGCGCCCAAAAGCAC
Source organism: Clostridia bacterium (assembly GCA_017395885.1). Classification (GTDB taxonomy): domain Bacteria; phylum Bacillota; class Clostridia; order Oscillospirales; family CAG-272; genus Avispirillum. The sequence goes on from JAFQNM010000195.1 coordinate 5,005, forward strand.
CGATAGAGCCGTGAACCAACGAAAGTGGCCGCTGGAGGCCCAGTAAACGAATACGCAGTAGGCGCAGGCACACAGAACGAGATAGACTAAATCAAATATATTAGCAATAATAACGTCTATTTTTAAAAAGGAAAGAAGCCTGCGAATAAATCGGATGCAATCGTAGCAAAAGCCGAGAGCAAGACCGAGAACGAGAGCCATCAGTATTTCCCAAAGCTGGTGGGATATGACAAGAAACTGCATCAGGACCTGCGCTTTTTCTTTTTGGAGAAGCTGCTTTTCTGATAGTAGGTAATGGCAGAAACGCTGCCGTGAACAGTTACCTTTCCGCTATCTGAGCTGAAATAATCTATCTTAAGCTCTTCTCCGTCTATACCAAGATACCCATCCTCAAGAGACAGCTCGACCGACAACTCTGTGAACTCGCAAACATCCAGAACGCCTGATATCTCAAGCCTTGATCTGGAATACAAAAAAACGTTCTGCTCTACCTTTGATTCCATAGTATTCTCCGTTAAAGTTTTCTTATAACATACTATGAATCAAATCAAGTGAATATGTCAGCCGTTGATTATTTCGTACATAGAGGAGGCATCAGCCTTTGCGGTATGCTCCTTAATATCAATTACGCGAAAGCGGAGCGTCTTATCACCGAAGGTGACCTCCACCACGTCCCCTACCTTTACGTCATAGGAAGCCTTGACTATCTTGCCGTTAACGCTGACGTGATCGTTATCACAGGCATCATTGGCAACGGTACGGCGCTTTATAACTCTGGAAACCTTTAAAAACTTATCTACTCTCATAAAACAAAATAGCCAAACAGCTCCGATTTACATCGGAGCTGCCAGTTATAACAATTGATCAGTTAACCTTATCCTTAAGCTTGGAGCCTGCGGAGAAAGCGGGATACTTGCAAGCTGCGATCTTGATCTCTGCACCTGTTGCAGGGTTACGACCGATTCTCTCTGCTCTTTCCTTAACCTCGAAAGTACCGAATCCGATGAGCTGTACCTTTTCGCCCTGAGCGAGAGCATCCTCAATAGATTCAAGAACTGCTGCAACGGCAGCCTCTGCACCCTTCTTTGTGAGATCAGTCTTAGCAGCAACTGCCTCGATAAGCTGAGTCTTGTTCATGTTAATAGTTTCCTTTCAAATTATGATTCTTTTGCCTTAGTAGGCTTTGACCTTAGTTAGTATAACACTATTTAATTAATTTGGCAATAGTTTTTGCCATTTTTTTGTTCAAAATATTGATTATTGATGAAAAAAATAACGATTTTCAGTTAATTTTCAAAGTTCCTCAAAGCTTTCTATAAAACGGTCTGTCCGACCGGAAAGCAACGCCTCAAGATCAAGGTCTCTCATCTGAGCAAGAGCACAGATAGCAAAAAGCGCTTCACCGATCTTTTCATCAGAGGTAGCCTTTCCTTCTGCAAGAGCACAGGATACCTTCTCCCATGCTTCATCCTCAGTTGCCGTGCCGTAGCCAAATTTTGAGAGTGCCTTTCCCTGCACCTTCTCGGCTCTGAGCAGAGATGGCATATAGGGTGGAACTCTTTTAAGTACGTCTGAGGGGGAATCAAGCTTTTTCTCTTCTTTTTTGATATTATCCCAATTGACAATGACCTCATCACTGTCGGAAACTACGGTATCTGCAAAAACGTGAGGATGGCGAACGATCATTTTATGGGTTATGTCATTAACAACGTCGCCCATATCAAATCTTCCCTCCTCCTTTTCGATGCGTGCATGAAACACCACCTGAAAAAGCAGGTCTCCCAGCTCTTCACGGAGGAGCACGGGATCAGATTTATCAATA
>JAFQNM010000196.1 GCA_017395885.1 Clostridia bacterium
AAATGCCATGTGATCTTTCCGGCGTTATGTTTATTGCAACCGCCAATACCCTCGATACGATCCCCCGTCCCCTTCTTGACAGAATGGAGGTCATCGAGCTCACATCATATACCAAAAACGAAAAATGCTCCATTGCGGAGAATCATCTTATACCCAAGCAGCTTAAACGCCACGGACTCAGCAAAAGAGCTCTCAGGCTCAACAGAGCTGTTATTGAAGCTATGATCGACGGATACACAAGAGAGTCCGGTGTCCGTAACCTTGAAAGAGAGATCGCCTCCCTTTGCAGAAAAGTGGCAAGAATACTGGTGGAGACCGAAAAAAAGAGCGTTTCTGTTACCCCAAACAATCTTCACACCTTCCTCGGACCTAAAAAATTCCTTGATGAGGAAAGGGATAGCGAGAATCTTATAGGCGTTGTTAACGGACTTGCCTACACCTCTGTAGGCGGAGATGTTCTGAAGGTTGAGACCTCTGTTATGGACGGTACCGGCAAGCTTGAGCTGACAGGCACACTGGGAGACGTTATGAAGGAGTCGGCAAAAATTGCCGTCAGCTACATACGAGCTCACGCCGAGGAGCTTTCCGTTCCCGCAGATTTTTATAAGACCAAGGATATTCACATACACGTTCCCGAGGGCGCCACTCCTAAGGACGGCCCCTCTGCAGGAGTTACGATTCTCTCCTCTCTTGTCAGCACGCTCAGCGGTATTGCCGTCAGGTGTGATACTGCAATGACAGGCGAGCTTACCCTTACCGGAAGAGTTCTTCCCATAGGCGGACTTAAGGAAAAGACTACAGCTGCCTGGAACGCAGGTATTACCAGAGTTATCATTCCCGAGGCTAACGTTCCCGATCTTCAGGAGATCGATCCTATAGTTCGAGAAAAGCTTACGTTTATCCCCTGCAAGCGTTGCGAGCAGGTTCTTCGGGAAATACTTACTAATGCCCCCTCTGCACGGTGCGCAACTCAGCAAACGGCCTCTCATCACATACCTGCAGAGCCCCCGAAAAGAAATCACGGTGCCTGTATGTCTCTCAAGGATAACACCTGATTAAATACTTCGGCAATTTATCCGGCCGAAAAGGAGTCTCTATGAAACTTAATCTTAATAATACTTCTCTTCTTATTTCTGCAGGAGTACCAAAGCAGTTTCCGGCACTCGTTGTGCCTCAGGTAGCTTTTTCCGGCCGTTCAAACGTTGGTAAGAGCTCTCTCATCAATTCTTTGCTCCAGAGAAAATCTCTGGCAAGAGTCAGCTCAACCCCAGGAAAAACAGTTACCGTAAATTTCTATTCCGTAGACTCCAAGCTTCTTCTCGTTGACCTTCCCGGATACGGATTTGCCAAGCGCACATATGAGGACAAAAAAAGATGGTCTGCACTTACTGATGCATATTTTACAGGCAATAATAACATAGACCTTCTGCGCTGTGTCGTTCAGCTGATAGACGGAAAGGTAGGACCTACAGCAGACGATGTTCAGATGCTTGATTATCTCACAGAAGCGAATCTCCCCTTCATTATCGTTTACACCAAGGTTGACAAGCTGAATGCAACTCAAAAGAAAGCTCTTGCAGCTTCTATGGGTAAATACGAGAGTGCTTCTGCCGAGATTATGTACTCCTCAGAGACCCGTGAGGGTCGTGAAGAGGTATGGAATACTATATTGAAAATGTGCGAGCGTTAACAGTTGCACAGAAAGAGTTTTAACAAATGATCTACAGTCTTTTGGTTTCGCTTGGAAGAGGAGCCTCCCTCAGAGACGTCCTTCCCGGCATACTTTTTACAATCATAGTAGTGCTCTTCTCTCTCTCCTTTCATGAAATGAGCCATGCTTTTATTGCATACAAGCTTGGCGACCCTACAGCCAGGAATTTGGGAAGGATCACACTCAACCCCAAAAAGCATCTTGACCCTATGGGCACGGTTTGTATGATGCTATTTGGATTTGGATGGGCAAAGCCCGTTCCTATCAACACCAGAAACTTCAAGAAGCCCCGCTCAGGTCTTGCACTTTCTTCTCTTGCGGGCCCCGTTTCAAACCTGATACTTGCTTTTGTATCAATGCTACTCTGGGCACTTGTACTGGTATTTCTACCGGTTCCTGCCGGGATAAATGCTGCAACGACATTCGGCGGAAAGCTTTTGTTTTTCCTTAAAGAGCTTCTGATGTATTTTCACGTTCTTAACCTATACCTTGCTGTATTCAATCTGCTTCCCATCCCTCCTCTTGACGGATCAAATATTCTCTTTATGTTTCTTCCCTCAAAGGCACTTTACTTTATCCAGCAGCATGAGCCAACTATTCGCATAGTTCTTTTTGTGCTACTGTTTATGGGAGCACTTTCCGGTATCATCGGAACAATATCCACTCTTATAAGCAACGGAATGCTTTGGATAATCACTTTAATACCGGGTATCTGATATGGAAGCTTTGAATTATAAACTTGAAAAGTTTGAGGGACCCCTTGATCTGTGCCTCACACTTATAAAAAAGAACAAAATGAGCATAGAGGATATTCAGATATCCGTTCTGTGCGATCAGTATATGGATTATATAAACAGCATGGAATCGGCAGATATTGAGCTTTCAAGCGAATTTCTGCTGATGGCAAGCGAGCTTATGCTGATCAAAAGTAAAATGCTTCTGCCCCGCAACGAAGAGGAAGAGGAGGATCCACGAGCAGCTCTTGCTGCTGCGGTTCTTGAATATCAGCGTGCAAAGGAGGCCTCAACATATCTGAAGGATATGTTTGCCGAATACGGTCTTCGTATGGTCAAGGACACAGATGAAATCGCACCTGATAAGACCTATGTTGCAGATCACAAGGTCGAGCTTCTTTCTCAGGCCCTTATAAAGGTCATGACTCAGGTAAGAGTTACGGACACCGAGGCTCGTGAGCGCTTCAAGCCTCTAATCGCAAAAAAGCAGGTTTCTGTTGCCTCTATAGTGGAAAACCTTGCCCGCCGTCTCAAAGGCGGAAGAAGGGTGAACCTTGAGGGCTTTTTCAGAAGTGCTGAATCGAGAGGTGAGCTTGTTTCAATGTTCCTGGCTATGCTCGAGCTTTTAAAAAGCGGTGTTCTCGTTCTCGATGAGTCTGAGACCGAGCAAAGCAGCGAGGGTGTTATTGATGCTATTTCAGGCGTTTCCGTTGCTCTCAGAGAAGGCGCTGATATTTCCAGCCTAACAGAAATAATTAAAGACGAATAAACAAGGAACCGATCATGGAAACAGTAATCATAGATGAAGTGATGCCCTCTGAGGATAATTCCGAGGAGAATCTTGAGGCTGAAGAGGTCGTCACTCTCAATATAGTCGAGGAAGATCCTCCTGAGGGTCTTGATATTCCTCATACACAAAAAATCATAGAGGCAATACTTTTTGCCGCAGGTTATCCTGTTGGCTATGCCACACTTGCTAAGGTTCTGGAGATCACCCCCGGAGCAGTTAAGAAGATCGTTAGAGACTTTGCAGCAGAATACAACAGAGAGGACGGTCCTATTCCTCGCGGAATAATGCTTATAACCTTTGACTCCTCCTGTCAGCTATGCACAAAGGAGCAGTTCGGCCAGTACGTACGAGATGCACTCGGTATCAGACGAGGCGGAAACCTCTCTCAGTCTTCGATCGAAACTCTTGCCGTTATTGCATATAACGAGCCTGTCACACGTGCATTTGTAGACACGGTTCGCGGTGTTGACTCAAGCTATGCCGTTACAAACCTGCGCGAAAAAGAACTGATCGAGCCCTGCGGAAGACTTGATGTTCCCGGAAGGCCCAGGCTTTACAGAACAACAAATAATTTTCTTCGGGTATTCGGCCTCACAAGCCTTGAGGAGCTTCCGGACGTGCCCGTACCCACCTCAGATATCCAGCAGCTTTCCATTGAGTCTGAGGAATCTGAAAACAACTGATTCTGAAAGGATGTGAGAATATGGTAGCGCTGTATATCGTTCTTGGAATAATACTGCTTATCGCTCTTATTCTCCTCCTTAACGTTCACTTATATTATAAGCTTGATGGCAAAAAGTTTACGCTTTATGTAAGGGTGGGGCCTGTTAAGATCAAGCTCTTACCTAAGAGAAAGAAAAAGCTAAACTACAAAAAGCTTGCAAAAAAGCTAAGAGGGCGAAAAATCAGCACAATTAGATTCCGCCAAAAGCCAAAATCCAGTGACAACAGCCTTGATATTAAAGCCTTGCTCAGTGACCTTCAGATCGACAGTATGATCGAGGAAATATCAAAAGCATCCGGCAATCCCGAGCTGACAAAGCTGTTGTTGAACTCAGCCAAAGATTTTGCCCTTAAATTCAAAACTCTTCTTCATACAAAAATCAAGCACGTGTATATTACTGTTGACGAAGGCGATGCAGCCAAGACCTGCATCCGCTGCGGAGTTTTAAACCAGGCCGTTGCATATGTTCTGGAGTTTTTTAACATATTTACAAATATGAAGCCCATGTCGTCAAGCGCCTCGGTTGCCGTTATTCCCTCCTTCGACAACAGTGGATACGCTTTTCGTATTGAGGGGAGCTTCAGGATCAGGATCATCAGCATTCTGAGTTCATTCATATCATCCGTATTCAAAAGCTTAGCGGCTCAAGACCGTATTAAATTAAACATTCAAACACGAAAGGATATAAAAAAATGAGCGAGAACAAAATGACGGATATTATCCGTGCATCTATCGACAGCATCAAGTCCTCATTTGATGCAAACACCGTAACCGGAGACCCTATTACAACTGCCAACGGCACAGTTATTATTCCCGTTTCAAAGCTCAGCGTTGGCTTTGCAACCGGCGGTATAGACTACCTTGGCAAAAATGCAACTGCTTCCTCCAAGAACAACTTCGGCGGTGGCGGCGGTACGGGTGTTTCTGTAACTCCCGTTGCTTTTATTGTTGTTACGCCCAACGGCAGCGTTGAGATGCTCAGTGTTGAAAATCCCGTTCCGGCTCCTCAGGATACAGTTTCTCAGATCATCAATGCTATCGAAAGATCTCCTGACCTTATCGAGAGATTCAAGGCTGTTTTCTCAAAGAAAAAGGAAGAGGCTCCTGCCGAATAATACTGCCAATGCATAATATCCCGAAACTTTGAGATGATAATAATATCAGTTATCTGAAAGGCCAGGGATATGATAAAAAGATTCATCGCAGCTATACTCTCAGTTTTTGCTCTGATGCCGTTGTCTGCTAAAGCAGATAACGTATATGGGCTTTCTCTCAGCGCCCAAAGTGCTGTTCTTATGGAGGCAGACAGCAAATCTACTGTTTTTGAAAAGAATGCATCGCAAAAAATGCCAATGGCCAGCACCACCAAGATAATGACGGCGCTCGTTGTGCTTGAAAACCTTAGTCTCTCCCATGAGTTTAAGGTAAACGAGGCTGCTGTCGGTACAGAGGGAACAAGCGCATATTTACAAAAGGGCGATACGCTTACCGTTGAGGCTGCTCTTTATGCCCTTCTCCTTCAGAGTGCAAACGATGCAGCAAACGCACTGGCCTATGAGCTGTGTGGCAGTATTGAGGATTTTGCAGCCCTGATGAACGCAAAAGCGTCAGAGCTTTCGCTGAAAAACACATCCTTCAAAAACCCAAGCGGCCTTCCCGCAGACGGACATTTTACTACGGCAAGGGATCTTGCATACTTAGGCGCAGTTTGTATTGAAAACGAGGATTTCAAAAGAATCGTTTCAACTAAAAGCGCTGATGTTAAAATCAACGGGAAAGACCGTACCTTTGTTAATCACAACAAGCTTCTTTCCCTATGTGAAGGAGCCTTCGGAATCAAAACAGGCTTTACAAAGGAGAGCGGCAGATGCCTTGTTGGAGCCTGTGAGCGAAACGGGGTCAGGTTTGTCACCGTGACCCTTGATGCATCGTGCGACTGGAACGACCACAGCAAAATGCTTCAATTCGGGTTTGAGAAATACCGATCTTATTTGCTATATAGCAAGGATAGCTTTATCATTGAGCTTCCCGTTGCCGGCAGAAGCACCTGCGTTTCACTGACAAGCGAGGGAGAAAAGCGTGTTTCTCTGCCTAAAGACAGCATAGTAACCGTTTCTGTGTTTGCTCCTTCCCTTTTAACTGCTCCAATATCTGCCGGAGATACTGTTGCAACTGCTGTATTTATTTGCGACGGTAAGGTGATATGCAAAACGGATCTAAAGGCCATTACGGAAGTTGAATAAATATGGATAAAATCAAGCTACAAAAGTATTTTACCGACTGCGGAATTATGTCACGAAGGGCGGCCGAGCGTGAGATAGTGGCCGGAAACGTTACGGTTAACGGCTCCGTTGCCACCATCGGCGACAGAATAGACCCGGAGAATGACACCGTTATGTGGTCGGGCAAAACAATAATGCCTGCTTTTGACAGGCATACATATATTGCACTTAACAAGCCTCTCGGCTATGTCACCACAATGTCTGATGAAAAGGGCCGTAAAACTGCGGCAGACCTTGTATCAGACCTTGGTAAGAGAGTTTATCCCGTCGGAAGACTTGATATGTATTCTGAGGGGCTGATTATTTTTACCGATGACGGAGAGTTGGCAAATCGCCTGACACATCCGTCAAACGATTTTTCAAAAAAATATATTGTCAAGGTTAAGGGCGAATGCACTCAAAGGGATATTGATAACCTTCTTTCACCTATGGAGCTTGACGGATACAAGCTAAGACCGATCAAGGCAATGCTTCTGAAATCCGGTGAATGTGACCGTGAGGGAAACGTATACTCAACAATTGCAATTACTCTTTTTGAGGGCAGAAATCGGCAGATCCGACGTATGTGTGAAAAATGCGGACTTGTTGTTATGCGACTTCGCCGTATACGTGTCGGAAACATCAGACTTGGAGATCTTCCCATTGGCAAGTGGCGTCACCTTACTGATGAAGAAATTGATTTTTTAAAGGAACAAGTAAAAAATGTTTGCAGTTAAACCTCTACAGGACAAAAGCATTCAGAAAGAACTTTGCATGTTGCTCTCCACAGAATACATACCTGATTCACTTGCTTATTTTGCCGCAGACCTTGCTGATGACGGTTCATCGGTCACAGGTATTATCGGCATACTCCAGTTCAGAATGGGTGAGGAAGAGGCTGAGATACTTACTCTTGTGCCTGCCGCAGGCAAAGAATCAGATGAAGCTATGATAATAATGGAGCGCGCAGCCATGAGCTTTATGTGGCGAAGCGGAATGAAAAGGATGACAATGAAAGAGTCTGCCGGACCTGAGGCCGTTCTTTCAAGATCAGGCCTTCCCAAAAAGGACTTCACTTACTTTGTTGACCTCGATCGTTTTTTTGATTCACCCTGCCACTATAATAAAAACTAAGAAAGCCCCTGAATAGGGGCTTTCCTCTGTTTTTAAAGTGGCTCAAAATCTGATGCGGGATGCTTACATATGGGGCAAACATAATCCTCCGGCAGCTCTTCTCCCTCATAAACGTATCCGCATATCTTGCACACATAACCCTTCTTTTTTGACGTTTCAGGCTTTGGCTTGATATGTTTGAAGTAATAGTCATAGGTAACGCTGGGGTCATCGGAAAGCTTTTTTGCCTCGGTAACATCGCAAATAAACATCGTATGCGTACCAAGATCAACAGTATCTATAACATCAGCCGAAATATATGCATTTGAATACTCTGTCAGATAGCAGATTCCGTTCTCACTTCTGTTATACTTTCCGCTCTGCACCTTCTCCTCCTGAAAGCCGCTGACAAAGCCAAACTGCTTTATCACATCAAAGCTTACGTCCTCTGTGAGAACTGAAATATTGAGCTTTCGCGTTTTGTATATTAACATATGAGTCAGGTTATCCTTATTAACGGTAACGCTGATTCTTAAAGGATCCTGCGTAACCTGCTGGGCTGTGTTAATTATGCATGCGTTATCCTTATCATTGTTTCTTGCCCAAAGAACAAAAAGGCCGTAGCTGAGCTTGAAGATCGCAGTATTATCTATCATATTTTCTCTCCCCCTTTTCTTTCATAATTTACCCGTAGGACTGAAATTATGCAAGAAATAAATTGTAAAATTATATTGACAAAGCTGATTGAATGTGGTAATATTATTAGGCACGTTTGAGACCCATTAGCTCAGCTGGCAGAGCACATGACTTTTAATCATGGTGTCCGGAGTTCGATTCTCCGATGGGTCACCATAATCCCGAGCACACAGTGTTCGGGATATTTTGTTTATAACCGCCTGACGGAATTATACCATCAGGCGGTTGATTTGTCAAGCTATCAGATACACCAGCCGCCGTCTACCGCAATGCATTGACCGTTTATATAAGAAGCGCTGTCAGAAGCAAGAAATGCGATAAGCTCTGCCACTTCTTCAGCCCTTCCAAGACGCCCTGCAGGTATCTCATCGCAGATCTCCCTGAGAGCTTCATCATCAAAGCATTTATTCATATCTGTATCAATTATGCCCGGTTCAACACAGTTAACTGTTATACCCGAGGGGGCCAGCTCCTTTGCAAGAGCCATTGTAAGTCCTCTAACTCCTGCCTTTGAGGCGCTGTATGCAACCTCGCAGGAGGCTCCGCACCTTCCCCACACGCTGCCTACGGTGATTATCCTTCCCCAATGCTCCTTCACCATAATACGGGACACTTCTCTGCAAAGATAAAATGAAGCGGAAAGGTTTGTATCCATAATTCTTCTCCATTCACCGTCGTCTGTATCGCATATCTGTGCAATATGAGAAACTCCGGCATTGGAGACCAAAACATCTATACCGCCAAGATACTCAAATGAAGTTTCCACAGCAAGCCTTGCTTCATCGGGATTCGACACGTCACCCTTGACAGAAAATGCTCCTGTTTTTTCACAAAGCTCTGCTGCTTTATTATCATTACTTCTGTAAATAAATGCAACCTTGTATCCAAGAGATGCAAATTTTTCTACCGTTGCAGCTCCGATCCCTCTGCTGCCACCGGATATCAGGACTCTTTTCATACTAAAACCGACTCCTCACAGTTTGTTTTACTTATCACCGATGCCGCTGCTTCATCTGATCTTTCACTATCAGCTGCACAGGCAAGCATAAGCTTTATCCTGTTTTCCTGATTGATCTTGGTTGCACCGGGGTCATAATCCACGGCAACAATATTAACGCCGGGATTCCTTTCCTTTATGGGCTTCATCATTCCCTTGCCCACGATATGATTAGGCAGGCAACCAAACGGCTGTACGCATATTATATTCTTAAAGCCGGCATCTATAAGCTCAAGCATTTCTGCAGGAAGAAGCCATCCCTCACCCATTTTTGTTCCGGCTCCTATATAACCGTCTATAAGAGAGAAGGTATGATCAAAGGGTGTGGGAGGTGTGAAGCTGCTGTTTTTCTTTATAGCCTTTATGAGATC
>JAFQNM010000197.1 GCA_017395885.1 Clostridia bacterium
CGCCTCTTGACAGATAGCTGGCAATATACCATTTATCAAGGGCGTTTATAACGTTGTTTCCATCAATGTCGGACAGCATATAGCTCATATCCGATATGATCAATCCGTTATTACCGTTATTGAAATTAATGACCGTTGCATCAACGGTGAATGAAGACGTACTCCCAACACCGGTCTCTGCAAGAACGGAAGAAACCGACAAAAGACAAAGCATAAGTGCTATTGCCAATGCCACTAACCTTTTGATACTCATAAATTCCTCCTATAAATTTTATTTTACCTCATATATTATGCTTTTGCCTATTTTATCTGACGGAGCTATAATATCGGTATTTGTCAAAAATTTAACCGCCCTCCAGAGGCTCATTCTGACAAGACCAAGCTTTTTTGAAATATCCTTATTGGTGATACGCTCTCCCTTTTCGAACGGAAAAAGCTCCTTCAGATCATCGATACCCTTTATCTGTATAATATCAATAATATCATCGGGTACAGTATCTATTTTTGTTGCCCTTCTTTTTTTATCCTTTCCGTATCCGTCACAAGCCTTGAACTGGCTAACCTTCATAATCGCAATATGTAAAGTAAGACCGGGATTGTTGATAAATTCGGAAATTGCAAGAAGCTCTGAAAACAATCTGTATCTTGCTTTAGGAAATGTCATATATTTACCCTCAGCTGTATCTCCGCTTTCGGGATCTATCCACATGCTTCGCTTTTTCTCAGAAACAGGATACACCACCGTAACCGGATACTCAGACAAAAAGGCCGCAAGCTTTGCGTGTAAAGTACGAAAGCCGGCGGTCTGGATCTCCGTTATTCCCTGATTATTCAATATATCAGCAATATATCCCTCATAAGGAACCTCGTGGTATTTCATATCCGGCTCATAATAAAGCTTGAGAAGCAAATGCTGTGATCTTTCTTTATATGTACCTATGTTATATCTTAGGTGAGGATTGTCAAGACTGCTTTTTACAAGGGCAAAACGGTCTCTGTCAAGCATAAATCAATACTTGGATTTAAGCCACTCAAGAAGCTCATCAATATCAGACTCGGAAAGGCTCTTATCCTTGAAAAGCGTATCCATCAGATGGACAAAGGAGCCTTTGTGGTACTGCTCAACAAATTCGGAGGTAACTGTCTGCATATACTTAGCTTCTTCAGCTATAGGCATATAGTATCTCTCCTTGCCCTGCTTTGTGGAGGATATATAACCTCTTTCTTCAAGTCTGACAAGGAAAGAAATAAGTGTGGGAGCCTTCCAGCCCCTTTCGCGGCCAACAGCATCCATAAGATAAGCTGTATTTACGGGCGGTGTTCCTGCCCAGATGGCTGACATCACAACAAACTCAGCATCGGGAAGCTTCTTTGAATAGTTTATCTCTACAGGAACAGCAACGTTCTGTTTAACTTTCGGCATTTGAATATCTCCTGTCGTTCAAGAGTCATTTTATGCAATTGCATATTTTATATAAACCACTTATGTGTTTTTTGTCGCTGCTTAACATTATACATTTGTCTAACTGTTTTGTCAACCGAATTTTGAACTTAATTTTCAAAATCTTTCTTTTTATTATCATTTTATAAAAATACGCCTATTATTTTGTTATATATTACAATTTATTCAGAATACTCTGTTGACACTGGGTTACTGTTAAAATATAATTGAAATATAGGGAGGTGACGGTATGTATGAATCTCTGAAAAAGCTTAACAAGGATAAGCTTTGGACAGTTTTCAATGCTGCTCTTGAGCGAAAAAACACAACAAGAACCGTTATTGCCGAGGATACAGGTCTGAGCTTTGTAACTGCAGGCAAAATTGCAGATGCTCTTGTTGAATGCGGTATTATGAAGCAATCGTATTCTAACAAAAGTGCTCTTGTTAAAAAGCACGCTCGCCTTCTCAGCGCAAAGTTTCTTTATTGGACAGGAGTTTATCTGATAACTCCGCAGCGCTTCTTCTTTTACATATGCGACCTTTCCTTCAGAGTCATCAATACCTTCAGCATCAAGCCTGAGGATTCAATCTTCACCGATGACGTGCTGAGGGCTTTTCTTAAAAGAACCGACAAATTCATAGCTAAGCATGCAAAGACAGATAAATGCTGTGGCATTGGTATTCTCTTACCGGATGAATACGATGAAAGCAGTGATAAAACCGTTACATCCTCACTTCCCCATCTTAAGGCTGTTAAGATAAAGAAACTGTTTTCGGGCTTTACATATTCAGAAAACATCATTGTCCGCACCTACTATACTTCTTTTTCACAGGAAATACACCGGAGTCTTGATACTAACGAGCAGGCATACTCATTATTTCTGAACAAGGGTTGCATCAAAGCCACATATATTTCAGGAAATTACCGGGAAAGCTATACCGAAATGGATCTCGGAGGCATTAAGTCCTCAGGCGGGAAAAGCTTTTCCCGCCTTTGCAGATCAGCACCTGACCCGACCGTATTCTTCCCTGCACTCTCTGATACTCTCAGAACTCTGATACTGACAGTCCCTATCAAAAGGATAATTGTCAGCGGAAATCTTTATTCAAGCATAGATGCAGTCAAGGATGTACTCACCAATTACCTCTCGGAAAGCTGTGCAGATTACTCAGTTGTTATTCCGAAAATAATATCTGCCGATCTTTACGCGCTTTCTGTGCGATCTATTTCCCGGGAAATAAGAAACTCCTGGTTTTTGGGAATTATTTCTTAATATAATACCTTCCGTTTCCTCATAAGTTTTACTGATTTCTATTGACAAAATTGGCTAATCTGATATAATTGACATGATATATTTCTTTAGGAAAGGACTAATTAATCTATGGACGGCGACAGTATAGTCATGCTGTTGGTTATGATTCTGCTCACCGCGATGTCAGGATTTTTCTCGGCGACAGAAACCGCATTTACTTCTTTCAACAAAATCAAAATGAAGAGCCTTGCATCTGCAGGCAACAAAAGAGCTATCAGAGTGCTGAAGCTTGATGAAAGCTACGATAAGCTCATAACTACAATTCTTATCGGAAACAATATCGTTAACATCTCTCTCTCAACCATCAGCACACTCTTCTTTCTTGATGCTCTTTCCAACATCATAAATAACGAGGATCTCATCGCTACGATCTCAACTGCTATTATTACAATTATCGTTCTCATATTCGGCGAGATCTCTCCCAAAACTATTGCAAAAGACCATTCAGACGGGTATACTATGGCAACGAGCGGACTTATTTCTCTTATTGTTACGGTTTTCTACCCTATTTCCTCTCTCTTCAGCCTTTGGAGAAAGCTTCTTTGCAAGATATTCAAGCCCAAGGAGACTGAAGCCACCACCGGCGATGACCTTATCACAATGCTTGATGAGGCTGAACAGGAGGGCGGTCTTGACGAGGATGAAAGCGAGCTTATCAGAAGCGCCATTGAATTTGGTGATCTTACCGTTGGCTCTATACTTACCCCCAGAATTGACATCGTAACCATCCGCGAGGATGCTGATCCCCGAGAGATCATGATGCTTTTCTTTGAATCCGGATTTTCCAGGCTCCCTGTTGTTGGAGAAAGCATTGATGATATAAAGGGAGTTCTCCACGAAAAGGATTTCTTCCACGCATACAACACTGATATGAGTGATATTTCCTCTCTCTATCAGAAGCCGCTTTATATTTCCAAGCATCATAAGATCGACGATCTTCTCCGTGATCTCCAGAAAGAAAAATGCCATATGGCATTCGTTATTGACGAATTTGGCGGACTTATGGGTATCGTTACTATGGAGGATATTATTGAAGAGCTCATCGGTGATGTTTGGGATGAGCACGACGAGGTTGAGACCTTCCTCCATCTCAACGATGACGGTTCTCTTACTGTTGACTGCTCTGCCGATCTCGACGATCTCTTTGATCATTTCAAGCTCCAGTTTGATGATGAGGAAAACGAAAAGCCTCAGACAGTTAACGGCTGGGTTCAGATGGTGCTTGAGGGAATTCCCGACGTTGGCGATTCCTTTGCTTATGATTTCCTTTCTGTTGACGTTACAAAGTGTGACGAAAAAATGGTAAAGGAGATCATTGTTAAGAAGATCGACCGCAAGGACTCTGACGAGGATGACGATATTTGACAGTAAAACCCGCATAAGCGGGTTTTACTTATATACGAGGTTGAATAATGAACAAATATCCAATGAAGCTCACACCTGTACCCCGCGAGATGATATGGGGAGGAGGACGCCTTAAATCAAAATATAACAAGGATGCTTCCTTTGAAAAGCTGGGAGAATCCTGGGAGCTTACAGTACGGCCCGAAGCACAGTCTGTTATTGCTAACGGAGAATACGAGGGTCAGCTTCTTAAGGACGTCATCGGTGTTGACAGCTTTGACTTCCCTCTTCTCATAAAATTTATAGATGCTAACGACAGGCTCTCGGTTCAGGTTCATCCCGATGATGACATTACTGATGAATCAGGAAATCCTCTTGGAAAAACTGAGATGTGGTATATTATTGAGGCCGAGGAGGGCTCCCATCTTATATATGGTATAAACGACGGTACCACTGTAGAAGAGTTTGCCTGCCGCGTTAACAGCGACGATTTCGAAGGCCTTCTTAAAAAGGTAGAGGTTAAAGCGGGAGACTGCTTCTTTATTCCTGCAGGACAGGTTCACGCTATTGGCGAAGGTATACTTCTTGCAGAAATACAGCAAAACTCCGATACCACCTACCGCTTATATGATTACGGAAGACTTGACAAAAACGGAAAGTCAAGGGAGCTTCATACAGAAAAAGCTCTCAGCGTTATAAAGGCACGCAGCGACAGTAGTATTGAAAAGTTACGGTACAAAAACGGTTCGCACGACAACTGCCTCTGCGATTGCGACAAATTCTCTTGCTATAAGTATACAACAAGCGAAAGCAGCGAGCTCTCGCTTCCTGAAGCCGACAGCTTTTCTGCCCTTGTGTTTGTTGAAGGCAAAGGTAAGATCACTTGCAACGGCATAGAGTACTCTGCAATGGGCGGAGATACCTTCTATATTCCTGAGGGCCTCTCTTTATATATCAGCGGAGACCTGACCCTACTCAAAGCCTGCGTGAAAGGATAATATATGAAAATCTCTATTTATGCACTTCATCTCAGCTTCGGCGGGGTTGAAAAATATGTAGCAACACTTGCCAATATGCTCTGCGAAAAGCATGACGTTGAGATAGTTTCCACCTACAAGATCGATAAAGAGCCTGCCTTTCCTATTAACCCCAAAGTCAGAATAACGTATCTGCTTGAGGACCTTAAGCCCAACAAGGCAGAGCTAAAAAATGCACTAAGGTCAAAAAACATCCTCTCTGTCATTCGTGAAGGCTTTAATGCTGTTCGTGTTCTGCATGCCAGAAAGAGCTCAAATGTTAAAAGCCTCAAATCCTGCAAGAGTGACGTTATAATTTCAACGAGAGTTTTTCACAACCGTCTTATCGGCAAATACGCAAAGGATGCTACAAAAATAACCGGCGAGCACAATCATCACAATAGTAACGCAAAATATATCAATGAAGTAATTGAATCCTGCAAGGGCTTTGATTATTTTATCCCCATCTCTAAGGAGCTGTGCGACTATTACAAAGAGCCTCTCAGCAAATACGGCGTTTCTACAGAGTATATAAAATTCTGCATTGATAAGAATCCTAATCCCGTAGAACCTGAATTCAGCAGCAGCGATATCATCAGTGTGGGTAGGCTCTCTCCCGAAAAGGGTATGTGCGACCTTATTGAGGTTTTCAGGCTTGTTAGCCGGAAGAATCCCTCCGCAAGGCTTCACGTTGTTGGTGACGGAGACGACCGTGAAAAAATGGAGACTATGATCAGCGAATACGGCTTGACTGATAAGGTTACAATGCACGGTTACCGCGAAAAGAGCTATATATATTCGTTGCTTCCAAGCACCTCCCTATACGTTATGACCTCTCGTACTGAATCCTTTGGCCTTGTACTGCTTGAGGCAATGTCCTGCGGTATTCCTTGCCTTGCTTTTTCAAGTGCACAGGGTGCCCACGAGATCATTGAAAACGGAGTTAACGGATATCTTATAGAAAACAGAGATAACAAAGCCTTGGCTGACAAAATCTGCGAGCTACTTTACGACAAGGACAGGCTTCATTCAATGAGCCGCTCATCTCTTGAAACGGCAGAAGAATTCAGCTATGAGAAAACAAAGGCTTCCTGGCTTTCTCTTATGGAAAAAATAGAAAAGAACCGACAGGCATAAGCCTGTCGGTTCTTTTCTTAGTTATTAAATTCAAAAACAGTATTATGTGTGTACACTTCACCGGGGAGAAGAACTGTATCGGTGAATCCGGGATTGTTGATGGCGTCAGGCATTTTCTGAGTTTCGAAGCAAACTGCGCAACGGCACTTCTGCTGAACGCCTCCCTTAAACGCAGGGTCTTCGGAATTCATCATATTAGAGGTATAAACACCCACACAAGGCTGATCTGTATAAACCGTCATCTCAATACCGGAAATAGGTGCCTTAAGGCTGCATCTCCTTTTAAGCGTTCCGTCAAAATCATTGAAAATAAAGTTATTATCATATCCGCCGTTCTGCTTTTCCATATCGGGATCAGAATCAAAATCGCGACCGATGGTCTTAGGCTCGGTAAAGTCATAGGGGGTTCCCTTTACGCTGATGATCTTTCCTGTGGGAATTATGTCAAAATCCTGCTCGTTCATATTATCCGCATCGATCCACATTATCTGGTCGGCAACAGATCCGGTCTCATATCCCTCAAGATTGAAATATGCGTGGTTTGTGAGGTTGAAAATGGTCTTTTTGTCGGTATATGCCTCGTAGCTGATGGCAAGGCCACCGGTTTTAGTAAGAGTATATGTTACGGTTACCACAACAGTACCGGGATAATTCTCTTCAAGATCAGGGCTAACGTATGTGAGGACAAGAGAGGGCTCTTCTCCGTCAACAGCCTTTGCTCCCCAAACTCTTTTATTGTAGCCTATCTTTCCTCCATGAGCGGTAAAAGTACCACAGTTAGGATAAAGCTCATATGTCTTACCGTCAAGAGTAAATCTGGAATTGCTTATTCTGTTTGTTACTCTTCCGATGATGGCACCCTGATACCCGCCGGATGTAAGATATCCCTCAAGAGTATCAAACCCGCAAACAACGTCATGCTTCTTTCCTGCTTTATCCTTGACCCAAAGATCGATGATAGTGCCGCCGAAATTAGTGATCCTTGCAGAAACGATAGAATCATTTTCAAGAGTATATGCATAAACCTCGCTGCCACAGGGAGAAATGCCGAAAGCTTCTTTAATAATCATAATTAAACTCCTTTATAAACAAACGGGCGAATAATCGCCCGTTTATATTAATTATTCTTCATCAGGGAATCCGTCAGGATTCTGGTCCTGCCAACGGGCAAGGTCACAGCACATCTCTTCGATACCGCGCTCTGCCTTCCAGCCGAGAACTGTAAGAGCCTTCTCAGGATTTGCATAGCACTCACCGATATCACCGGGACGGCGGGGACCGATCTTATAATTAACGGTCTTTCCGCTTGCCTTTTCGTATGCCTTGACTACCTCAAGAACCGAGTATCCGTTACCTGTACCTACGTTAAAGTAATCAATGCCCTTATTTTCCGCTGTCCAATCAAGGGCCTTGAGATGAGCAAGTGCAAGGTCTACAACGTGGATATAGTCACGAACACCGGTTCCGTCAGGAGTATCATAATCATCGCCGTGAACGCTGAGACACTCAAGCTTACCTGCAGCAACCTTGGATACGTAAGGAAGCAGGTTGTTGGGAATACCCTGAGGGTCTTCTCCGATAAGACCGGACTTGTGTGCTCCGATAGGATTGAAGTAACGAAGGATAGCAACAGACATCCAGGGCTCAGCAACGCAAAGATCTGCGAGGATTCTCTCAATCATAAGCTTTGTTTCGCCATAAGGATTTGTTGTGGAAAGGGGGAAATCCTCTGTTATCGGAACAGACTTGGGAAGGCCGTATACTGTTGCAGAGGAGGAGAAAACTATCTTGCCAACCTTGTACTTCTTCATCAGCTGACAAAGATTAAGTGTGCTGAGAAGGTTGTTCTTATAGTACTCAAGGGGCATGGAAACAGACTCGCCTACCGCTTTGAGGCCTGCAAAGTGAATAACGGATTCGATATCATTTTCTGCAAACACCTTTTCTGCAGCTTCTAAATCACACAGATCCGCTCTGTAAAATTTGGGGCGGATGCCTGTGATCTTCTCTATCCTGCCGAGAACTGTTTTCTTGGAATTTGAAAGGTTATCAATGATAACTACCTCTTTACCGATGCCGATAAGCTCAACAACGGTATGAGAACCGATAAAGCCGGTACCGCCTGTAATAAGAATAGCCATTTTTACTACCTCTTTATATTACTTCCAGAGACCCTTAGGATATACACCGGTCTCAATATACTCACCGATCTTTGCAACTACTGCAGGCTTATCCTCAGAATAGGTAACTCCGTGCCACATTGCTGTTGTGGGAATAACTTTTACTGTGCAATATCCCTGCTGCTTAAGCTGACCAACCACGTTGGGAAGGAAGCACTCAGACTTGAGAGGCTCACGGTCAGGATCATCAAGGAACTTCTTGAACTCAGCCTTTGCACCCTCAAAAATGGATGCTGTGAAGCACCAGAAGTTCATAGATACTACAGTTTCGGGAGGAACAGTTATCAAAGCACCGTTCTCATCCTCAAACTGTCCGCCCTCTGCTACCTTATAGATCTTTGTTCTTTCAACGATCTCCTTAAGATATCCGTCCTCAGTTACGCAAACGCCGCGTGCAACGCTGCCGCTATCGCTGAGTGTGTTGCCAAGGTGGTATCCGATCATAGCATAAATATTCTCCTCAGACTTTTCAGCCATACGGATAAACTCGGCAGCCTTCATATATGCATCTCTGCCATAAAAGTCATCTGCATTGATAACAGCAAAGCTATCACCTGCAAGAACCTCTTCAGCACAGAGGATCGCCTGTGTGGTTCCCCAAGGCTTAACACGGTCTGCGGGGAGCTTTTCTGCGGGAACAAGGTAATCCATAGTCTGGAAAGCATAATCAACCTTGATCTTACCCTCAAGACGTGCGCCTATGGTCTCCTTGAAGTCCTCATAATTTGCTTCCTTAATGATAAATACTACTCTGTCAAAGCCTGCCTGAAGAGCATCATACACGGAAAAGTCAATAATAAACTCGCCATCCTCGGTAAAGGGGTCGATCTGCTTGAGGCCACCGTAACGGGAGCCCATGCCGGCTGCAAGTACAAGTAAAGTCATATTTTTCTCCAATCCGCCACTAACGGCAAAATGATATATTTAACAATCTCTATTTTATTACATTATCAATGTAATTTCAAATAAATTTACACTTATTTACAATTTGTTCACAAGTGCGTTAGCCTTCTAAGGTGTACTTCAAAAATTTTATAGATGTTGTTTCACTGAAAAGAACAAGAGCACCGTCCTCAAATCTGAAGCTCAGTGTATAAGGCTCTGTTCCGTCATCAGGATCAAAAATTATGCTGTCTCCCGATACTCTGTAAAATCCTACTGTTCTTGATTCTTCGGTATCGCTCTTTATATCCTTAACAGCCCAAGCAAAAACATCCTCTCCGCTACGATTTTCACTGAACTGAATAGCATTTCTGACACCCATGCTATCGTTATACCAGACACCGTAAACATCAGAAGCCTTTGAGCAAGAGCACAGCGAAAGCACTATACAAAGACAGCAAAGAAATGAAGCTACTCTTTTCATATCAGTTAAGCATTGTCTGACCGCCGGTTACGGGAATAGCCTGTCCGGTTTCATACTTCTGCTCTACAATATAAAGAATTGCTCTTGTTACGTCCTCAACTCTGCATCCGCGACCAAGAGGCACCTTAGCCTCATAGAATGCACGAACATCGGCAATCGTTTTTGCACCGGGAACCTTTCCCGCATTGAGATACTGAACGAATAGTCCCTTTTCGGGGTCAGACCACAGGGGTCCATCCAGGAAGTTGCCGGGGCATATTGCATTTACCTTGATGCCGTAGGGGGCAAGCTCCAGCGCAAAGGACTGTGTGAGACCGATACCGCCGAATTTTGCACCTGCATATGCAAAATTCTTGTTGCTTCCCTCAAGGCCGGACTTTGAATTGATCTCAATTACATCTGCCATGTATTCGGGAGCGATCTCTCTCTGAAGCTTCATAGGCTGAACGGCATACTTTGTACAAATAAAGAATGCAGTATAATCAACGCTTGTTACAAGCTCAAAATTCTGCTTTGTCATTTCCTCAAGGCTTCCTGCACGAACGATACCAGCATTATTGACAAAAATATCAAGACCGCCGAAAGCGCATACTGTTTCGTCTACCATATTTTTAACAGATTCCTCATCCGTTACGTTAGCACCAACAGAAATAGCCTCAATACCGTATTTTTCAGATATTTCAGCAGCCTTAGCCTCTGCACCTGCTGCATTCATATCTGCTACGCATACCTTACATCCGTTGGCTGCAAGATACTCGGCAATACCGGCACCAAATCCCTGTGCACTACCTGTTACGATAGCTATCTTGCCGGCAAGAGACGCTCCGGGATAAACGGGATAGATACTGAATGTTCCTACATTCTCAACGTAGATCTCCTCAGCGCCGCCCTCATAAACAGAAAGAACGCTTTCTACCGTCGTTTCCTTTGCTCCTCTCTTTTTGTCAGCAGTGAACTTAACGCCTGCAAGTCCCTCGGCACTACAAAGCATTCTGAGCTTGGGAGCAATCTTTGCTGCTATACTTTTCTTTTCAATAAGTTCCATAATACACCTCATGTTATATATTACGTCCTATTTCGGAGAAATAGGAAATTCTATCCTTAAGATTGGGGATGCGCTCAACGGTAGACCTTGTAAACATACCTTTTTCAGCATTCTCACTGGCTGCTTTTTCGTGACCGATAAGTGCCCACGTTGCACTGTAAAGATGAGTATAAGGCTCCATTGCAGGACAAACGAATGACTGCCTTGGTGAGTTGATATCCTCACCGCTTATCTGGAAAAAGCCGTGCCTTTCGCAAAGCTCCATAACTCTATCAAGCTGCTGCTTTGTGTTTCTGGAGGGCATATAAGTAACGGCATCAAAGCCAAGACCGCCCAATGTTTCAAACAGCAAATCAAGATAGCTATCCTCAAACTTTTGAGCCGCCTTATCTCCCGTAGGACTTTCACCAACGTCTCCAAGGTATGCGTACGCCGCAATACCGCCTACTCTCTTTGCAAGAGCTGTGAACTCGCTTATGTGCATAAGCTCATCATCTGCGTCTATATAAATTTTGGAAACAAGTGAGCTCTTCAGAACGCCGAGAACATCGTAAAGATAATACTCATCGGGAGCGGAAAGAAGCTTTTCTCTGATCTTCTCAGATATACCGCCGCAAAGCTTATCCACAAGAGCTACGGCATCTGCTCTTTCCTTTCCTTCTGCGATTTTCAATGTGAGGCCGAAAAGAACATGACGCTCGGTAACGCTGCCTCCCTCTGATGCACGTGAAAGAGGAAGAACATCACTATCAAAGTCAAGAAAAATGTCAAGCCCCTTACAGAGCTCATTGATCCTATCGCACATTTTACGGTTTCTTACATTGCGTTTCTCTCTGAGAGGAGCAAGAGCTCTTTCACACTCGGGAATATTCTGATGAGGGATTCCGTGAAGCGTTACATAGGCAACAGAGACCTGATCGGGATTATTAAGCCTAAGGCCCTCAAGCGGTGTTCCCTTCACGCTTGTTCTGCACTCAAATCCAACAGTCACAGGCATTCCGATAATACGGCCTGCCTCTAAAAATTCATCTATACCGCCAACGCTGTCGTGATCCATAATGCCTGCAGTTGAAAGGCCTGCATTTCTTGCAAAATATACTGCAGCCGCAGGAGTATAGGGAGAAAACGAATATGTTGTATGTATATGATTATTTACCCAGTTCCCGCCTTGAGGACAGGGATCTCCAAGCTCTCTCAAAGCTGAAAGGCGCTCCTCAGTTGAGCAATCTGCGCAAAATAGCTTATTTATTAGTTGTTCCTTCACATTAAGCCTGCCTTTCTCCCAACAACGGGGCCGCATCCTTTCCTGTCAAAAACCTGTATGCGGCCTTATACTCCTCGGCCTTACGATTTCCATAGGAAAGTTTTTTGTTCTTATGTGCTCTGATAAGCACGTTTTTCGGAGTATCCTCAGGGTCAATAAGCTCCACGGCATCTGCCGCATAGCCATCTGCCTCAAGACGCAGAACTCTGAGAGAATCGGTCAAAGCATCGCACATTTTTGACTTGAGTACTGAATTCCGGCTTACAAACTTAAGGCTCTCGCAATTAAGCTCACGGCTGAGCTGTCTATGACAGCAGGGCGTTGCAAGTATGACCTCAGCCCCAAGAGCTACTGCTCTTTCAAGCACAATATCAGTTGCAACGTCGCAGGCGTGGAGACTTATAACGAGATGAGGCTTTAGATCGGGTGAATACTTTGTAACGTCACCGGCTGCAAAGGTCATATTATCAAATCCGCACCTTCCAGCTATATCGGAGCAGTATTCCATAACACTTGCCTTAAGGTCCATACAGTCCATTGAAACGCTTCTGGAGCATACTATTGTAAGATAATAGTACACTGCAAAGCTGAGATAGCTCTTTCCGCAGCAAAGATCGGCAACCTTTACAGTTCCCTCTTTGGGAAGATACTTCAGCATATCTCCCACATATTCAAGGAAACGGTTGATCTGCCTGAACTTGGATTGTTTTTTATCGTGTACTCTACCGTTTTTATCGGATATACCAAGATGATAAAGAAACTCCTCACTGCCGTTAAGGATATAGTTCTTCACCTTATGGCCTTCTGCCTCAACTGTCTCTCCGGACCCTATCCTGCCATGCTTTATCAGGGAAACCTTACCCTTTTTGGACCTCATAAGAGAGGCTGTGCCGCCTGTATCGTTAAGATCACATCTTGAAAAGGTTTTGCATTTTTCATATACGACGTCAGATACAGAATCAATACTGATATTCTCCTGCCTGACTCTGCCCTCTGTGCAGAAATATTCAAGCTGTACAACAGTATCCTTGGAATATTTACGAAGAGTACCCTTGATCTTCAGGGTATCTCCTTCAACAGGAGAGGACAGAACAAAGTTTTTCAGCGTATTTGCCGCTGCTGAGCCTGCACAAAGCTGTGCAAACAAAAGAACTTTATCCTCACTCATTTGTTTCTTCGTTTTCCTTCTTCTTTTTCTTGGAAAGGCTGATCTTATTCTCAGTACCGTTAAAGAGGCGGCTGAGATTCGTTCTATGCTGGAAAACAACGAAAAGACCTGCTAAGACCGCAAGCACCTCTACCATAATAAAAGGATTATTATCTACCATTCTGTTAACTCTGTTCAGAAGGATAGGATAAACAAGTGCACAGATAATACTGCCCAGAGATACAAACTTGGTTCCGATAACCAGGATAAAGAACATTACAAAAAGGATAAGAAAAACATACCATACCTTCATTGCAATGCTTGTCATTAAAACAAGTACCGCAAAGCAAGCAACTCCCTTTCCGCCCTTAAACTTAAAATACAGGGGATAAGTATGGCCAACCATACAGAAAATACCTGCAAAGAACATTCCGAGCACCACATATCTGGGGGGCATAAAGAGATAGCTCGTTGCCATTGCAACAGCGGTCTTTGCACCGTCGCAAAGGAATGTGAAGATTCCTGCTCTTTTGCCGTATGTTCTGAGCATATTGGTTGCGCCCGCATTACCGCTGCCGGAGGAGCGAACGTCCTCCTTAAATATGGCCCTGGAAAAAATAATTCCGAAATTTAAGCTTCCGATAAGGTAAGATACTATACCGCAAATCACCAAAAAAGAGATAAAGGGGATCTCAAGATTACTCTGATCCTTAAAAAACAGTTCAAACAGCATTAGTCTTCGTTATCTCCCTTCTGTCGGATAATAAGTTTTATGGGGGTCCCCTTAAAGCCAAAGGTCTGTCTCAGGCAGTTTTCGATATATCTCTGATATGAGAAATGGAAAAGCTCAGCAGAGTTACAGAAAATAACAAAGGTAGGCGGTGCTACGGATATCTGAGTCATATAATAGATCTTCAGTCTCTTACCCTTATCGGAGGGAGGCTGAACTCGGTTGATTGCATCTGCAAGCACGTCATTGAG
>JAFQNM010000198.1 GCA_017395885.1 Clostridia bacterium
AGGTGGTGGTGTTGCCGATGAGAGTGGAAACTCCTGTGATGGAAGATGTGGTCTTGCGGGATGAGAGGCCCCAGCAGTAGGAAACAAAGGTTGAGCAGTCGTTGCCGTAGTAGGGGGCATATGAGCCTGCGTTACCTGTGTAGTAGGACTGCTTTGTGTAGAAATCGCTGGAAGCGTTCTTCGTTGCGGCAAGGAAGGTATCAACAGAAATGCCGTATGAGGTCTCGCCTACCCATTTACCTGCGGTAACAGGCCAAGCATAGGGGATTCTGTATGTACTGCCTGCATAAAAATACGACTGGCTCTTCCAGGAGGTGATCGTCTTCTGAGAGACCCAGGTAGCGTTGTACATATAATCGCAGCGAGCGACCATATTTGCCTGATTCTGGGTTATGGTAGTGGCATCTGTTTTTACAGCAAAGACAGGAATGCAGACGACCAGCATAGCTGCTATCAGAAGCAGGCTGAGAGCCTTTGCGAGCGGATGGAAGGAACTTTTCATTATACACCTCATAAAATTGATTGGTGGAGCGTTGGTTATAGACGCTTAGAAAAAACGAACGAGAAACCTGCATAAGTGATCAGGTTACAGATAATTAATTTTAACATATTAATTGTTACTTTTCAACACCCGAGGGTAAAACTTACCAAATATACATATGAAATAAATATTTTTTAGGCATATTATACAAACAAAAGTGCCTCTCACAGAGAGGCACTTTTGAATATGATAATCAGAAGAAAAGCTCAGGCAAAGCGGAGAATATCTCAACCTCTGCGCCTGCCAGATCTTTTGCAAGAGAGCTGAGCCTTTGGCAAACGGGCATTTCCGTAAAGTAGTGACCTGCAAGGAAAACGTTAATACCGCACTCTCCCGCATCAAGGCTTTTGTTGTATCCGCTCTCGCCGGTAACGATAGTATCGGCGCCTGCACGGAGAGCATCTCTGATAAGGTCACCGCCTCCGCCGCCAACAACTGCAACTCTGGAAACAGGCCTGCAGGCATAAACTGTAACTCCGGGAGCACCGGTGGCTTCCTTTATCCTCTCGGCAAGGTCTCTGTGGTCGCAAAGGGTGGTAGTTCCTATTCTGCCGAGAGAGGGATTATCCTCATCTCCGAAGGTCTTAACATCAGTAAGAGAAAGGAGAGATGCGAGAATATCGTTAACTCCGCCTTCACCTGCATCGAGACGTGTGTGGAGAGAGATAACGGAAATCCCTGCATTCATGGCACTAATAACTCTGCGTCCGGTGAGATCCAGTCCGTTAAGAGCTGATAGTCCCTTGAATATAAGGGGATGGTGAGTAAGTATAAGATCAAAGCTGCCGTTTTTTGCGTATTCAATAGCCTCAAGGGTAGCATCAAGAGAAACGAGCACCCGTTTAACGGGGGCATCAAGTGAGGGGCAGCACATGAGGCCGTCGTTATCCCAGCTTGAGGAAAGAGATGTGGGATAAAGATCGGAAAGCGCATTGTAAAAATCGAGAACTGTCATAAGATCACCTTTTGTTTTTTATTTCATGAAGCTCCGAAAGCAGAGCCTCAAGCTCAGGGCTTTCAAGACCGCCAAGCTGCCTGCCGTTGATGGCACGCTCAGTTTTTTCAATCAACTGAATAAGAGCCTCGTCAAAGAAGGGAGAATCGGCAGCGCCGATGTTTTCCTTGCCAAGCTCAAGCTCGGCAGGAGAAGGGGAGCGAACGTTGCCGTCATATTCACAAACGATGCATTGATAAAGCTTATCCTGCGCACGGGTCATAGCTCCGTCAATTGTTCTGAAGCCGCTCTTTGCAAGGTATTCCCTAAGCCTTGCCGTCTGAGACATAGGCTGAAGAATGAGGCGCACAGCGGGATCTTTAACATAGTCAGAGGCATCTATGATGGAGGCGATCAGCTCACCTCCCATACCGCAGATAACGATATCGGTAACCCCCATTTCGATAAGAGGGAGGCCTGAGAGACCGTTTGCAAGGCAGAAGGTTATATCCTTGCCAATGCCGTATCTGGCACAGTTTATGCGCGCTCTTTCAAGAGGGCCCTCGTTAATATCTGCGGCAATAGCAGAGCTGCAGATGCCCGAGAGCAGAAGATAGATGGGGATATAAGCGTGGTCGGTTCCGATATCGGCAACAACGCTCCCCCTTCTGACAAAGCCTGCCGCAAGCGAGAGGCGGCTGTCAAGTACAGGTAGATTATTCATATCAGCATTAAAAAATAAATCGGGCGGAGAAACGCCCGATCATTTTAATCAGTTCTTGGATGCAAGAAAAGCGTTGATCTTGCTAACGAGCTCGTCGCAATCAGTTCCGTGAACCTCACAAGCGGCCTCAATGCTTTCGCCTCTGGAGTGAGGGCAACCGAGACAGTGCATGCCTATTTCGAAAAAGAACTGTGCTGTATCAATATCATAATCGAGCACATCACCGATGATAGTATCCTTAGTAACTTCCATTTTTGTATCTCCTTGTTGTTTATAAATTCCCGAGATCAGTCGGGGTAGGAAACTTTTTCAATATCAGCACCGAGGCTTTTCAGCTTGCCCACAACGTCGTCATAGCCGCGCTCGATGAGATGGATCTGAGAGATCTCCGTAGTACCCTCAGCGCAAAGAGCGGCGATGATCATCGCAACACCGGCTCTGAGGTCAACAGCCACAACGTCTGCGCCGTGGAGAGGCTTGCCTCCCTCAATTACAGCAGTTCTTCCGTCCACCTTAATGGCGGCTCCCATTTTGAGAAGCTCGTCAACGTAGCGGAATCTCTTTTCGTAAACGCCCTCGGAAACGTAACTGACACCGTTTGCCAAAGTGAGCAGAACGGCCATCTGGGGCTGCATATCTGTGGGAAATCCGGGGTAGGGATGAGTTTTCACGTTTGCCTTGCGGATAGTGTCTCTACCCGTAACAACAACAGAATCGTCGTATTCATCTACAACGGCACCTGTTTCCTCAAGCTTTGAAGAAACAGATTCGAGGTGCTTGGGGATAACGTTTGTGAGTCGGACGCAGCCGCCTGTAGCTGCAGCGGCTATCATATAAGTGCCTGCCTCGATCATATCGGGGATGATGGCATAGGTGCAACCGTGGAGGGAGGTAACACCCTTTATCTTGATAACGTCTGTACCGGCACCGCTTACACGTGCACCGCAGGTGTTGAGAAAGTTTGCAAGGTCAACAATGTGGGGCTCGCGGGCAGCGTTTTCAATAATGGTAGTTCCCTCAGCGAGAACAGCTGCAAGCATAACGTTAATTGTTGCGCCAACAGTAACGAAGTCGAAGAAGATGTTGGCGCCGCGAGGGCCGTCCTCTGCAGTGATCTCAACCATGTCGCAGTTGGCATTAACGGTACCGCCAAGGCTTTCAAAGCCCTTGATATGCTGGTCAATGGGGCGGCCGCCGAAATCACAGCCGCCGGGGTAGGCAACGCTTGAGCGGCCAAATCGGCCGAACTCGCTGCCGAGAAGGTAGTAGGAGGCGCGAATTTTTCTGACAAGCTCAGATCTGGAGGTTCCGACCTTAAGGTTTGTGCAGTCTATTTCAACGGTATTTTTAGCGATATTGTTGACCGTGGCACCCATATCTCTGAGAATATTCAAGGAGAGAGCAACGTCGCGAACGTCGGGAACGTTTTCGATAATGCACTTATCTTCAACCAAAACGCAGGCATAAATAATGGGTAGAGCGGCATTTTTCATTCCGCTTATCTCCACACTGCCGTGAAGGCTTGCTCCTCCCTTTACAACTATTTTATCCATAAACGGTCAGTTCCTTTCAATAATAAAGGTAATAAATATGTGCGAAAAATTGACGCACAGGAATATAGTACACCGCAAACGATTTGCGAAAAAAGGTATAGATAATCATACAAAGCGGGCATACCGCCCCATAATCCACATTATTATAACAGATTTCGCATCGAAAAGGAAGTATTTTTACTCTTTTTTTTCAAAAGAATGAAAACTTGTGCAATTCATACCATATCAATCGGTGTGTTTTGTGGAATATATGTAATATACTATTGCACTTGGCGAACGTATATTATTAATTTATTCCGTAAAGGTCCCGATTGTCAGTCGAGATAGAAAGAAACTGCAAGATCAACCACCATACCGTAGCTTTTTGTTCCCTCTGTACCCTGGCTCTCAAGATATGCGTTGTTCAGGGTATCGGTCACACGGCTTGCCGTGCTCTCGCGGTACTTATCGAAAAAGGCAGAATAAGCACGAAGCTCGCTCACCGCCTTCGGTGAGAGCTTTGCGTAAGCCTCTGCCCAGAGCTCTTTGTTTGCAGAATAGAGAGCATCGGAGAGGTATTCAAACATATTCATATAAGCACAGTAGCGAACGTAGTCGTTTTCGGAGGTGCGGCAAACGAGAAAAGCCATAAAATTGGCCTCATCCTCTCTGGCCACTCCTCTCTGGTGAGCCATTTCGTGAGCAGAGGTGAAAACGTTAACGAAGTGGGGGTAATTAGTGTTCAGATTTGCTTCTCCGGTAAAGAAGGAGTAAATACCGGAGAGATGGGTGTAGGTCATAAGCGGACTTATGATAAGAGGCTTTACCTTTGAAGAAAAGGTGTTGGGAAAGCCGTAAGTCCGGTAAACGTCCTCGTAGCAGGAGGAGAGCTCTTTTGAGAGCTCACCTAAGGAAAAAGGCATAAGTGATGAGCCGTCATACTCATAGCTGATGCTCTCGCAAAGCCCGTTCAGCTCATCTATAATTATAAGCTCCGTTTCGTAAAGCTCCTCAGCGCTAACCTCTCTTTGCTCAAGCCCCGTTTTTTCTGCAAGAGATGTGCCGTGGTATCCCGGAGCAAAGCTGACCGCAAAGAGGAAATAAATTCCTGCAGCAATGGAGAGAACTCCTCCCAGAGCACGTAAAATATAAGACCCGCCCTTTCCTGCGCATTTAACTGCGCAAACGGCAACCACCGTAATTATCAGAGGTGAGGAGTATAGCAGATACTCCATAAAGGAAAAGGGGAAGATACTGAATATTTTTGAGAGCAGAAGTCGGATAGCGTAGCCTGCCGTTGAGTTTATAAAATCGGAAAACGAGGGAGAAAGGGCACAGATAAAATGAATAACAGCACCA
>JAFQNM010000022.1 GCA_017395885.1 Clostridia bacterium
AAGCCGGAGAAGGTATAGGTGCCGGAAGGCAGAGCCCCACGCTCAGAGGTGCCGAAGGTGAGGGTGAAGGTAATATCCTTGCCCTTTTCGGCGCCAAAGCTTTCCGTATAAACGGTGCTGCCCTCGCCGCTTTTTTCGGCGGGCTCAGAATATTCGATGCTTGCAGGGTCCATAAGGGTGTAGCTGCGTGCAAAGTAGCCGGGGTCCTCTGTGTTGCATTCCATAGAGAAGTAGAGCTCGCTCTTCCAGGGGCCCTCCTCAATAGCCGTAAGGTATTCCTCCTCCCGCTCTGCCTTGTCTCCCAAAATGTCATAGAGATAATCTCTCATAGGGGAGGAGTCGTAAGTGATGGCAGGGAGGGTAACGGTTGCTTTTATATCGTCATATCGGTCGCCGCTCTGGGTGATATGAAAAACGATATCTGAGCCAACTATCTCGTAAGAGGCAGAGGCTCCCGTTTCGGCAAAATCGCTCTCGTTGAACTGAACGGTGCATTCCTTAAGGCCCGTGTGACTTTTGAGGTGCTCCGTTTCGTTGAGGGGAATGCTCTGCAGGGCCGACATGGCAGAGGCCAGCACAAAGCACAGGATGATAAAAACGATCTTTAAGATCAGCATTGTAAGATGCTTTATACGGTTCATAATTACCTCCCGATTGTCAGATCGAATTAAAATTACAATGTTATAATTATTACAGAGTTATTATAACACGATTCGGAAGATAATGCAAGAGAGAAGGGCGTAATGATGAAGAAAATATGTCAAAAATATGTCAAAAGTCGATTTTTGTAGTAAACGGGTATTGAAATGCTGACATATTTGATATATAATTATAAAAATATGATACTATATCAGAAACAGGTACAGGAGGACGGAATGAAATTTTATTTTAAGCTGTCTGCCTGTATTGTACTTTTGGCGGCCTACGTGGTCTGCCTTATTTGGCTACCCTTTTCCCCCGTTACCTTTTTGCTGGGCGCCGCAGCTTGCAACTGGCCTGCAAATCTGATTCACGAGGCGGGTCATTTTTTTGCCTATGGCATTCTTGGCCTTGAGTGGAGAAGAACGGTGTTTTCCTTTTTCGTTCTGGAGAAGGGGAGGGGGATCGGAATAGATAAGGAGAAAAGCCCATTTGCGGCCTCCTGCACCTGCAGATATGATCCTGCCGTGCCGTTTTGGAGGTATCTCTGGGCACTTCTTGCAGGGGGCATCCTTTGCCTTGCGGCCTCAGCAGCAGTATTTGTTGCTTCGCTTTTTGCAAAGGGCAGCTTGCTTGCGTTTCTTTTGTGCCTTGGCACAGTATGTGCATTGAATGCACTTGCAAATCTGCTTATCCCCTTTAGTGCAGACAGAGTGCTGATAGGGCAGATAAAGCGGGAAAGAGAGAATAAATAATGATCCTGAGCGGCTATTTGCTTGCCTATGCATATCTTTTCGGCGTTATTCTCTTCATCGGAGCTTTGCAGAAGATATTTCGCTTCGATGTTGAGATATCAAGAAAGGTCATCCATTTTCTTATCGGCTTTGTTTGGCTGATACTGTACCGCTACCATGCGGGAACGTGGCATTTTCTCGTGGTGCCCGTAAGCTTTGTAATAATCAACTATGCCTCCTATAAGCTGAAGATATTTAAGATGTTCGAGCGGGAGGACGAGAAAAACCATTACGGAACGGTGTTCTATGCCATCAGCATGACGGCAATGTCAGCCCTTTCACTTGTGTGGCCCGAAACTCTTATCCCCTACGGAATCGCAGTTTTTTGCCTCTCCTTCGGAGATGCGGCGGCAGCTCTGTGCGGCGGCTATATAAAAAAGGGAAATATTAAGATAACAAGGGAAAAATCTCTGTTCGGTACCCTTGGCGCCATAGTGTTTTCAATTGTGGGCATTCTTTTGTTTATGCTCATACTGCCTGCCCCTCTGCAGCTCTGGCAGATAATTGTGCTGGGCGTTGCCGCAGGTCTTCTTGAGCTGGTCGGCCACGGCCTTGATAATTTCAGCCTGCCCTTTGGCGTTGTTCTGCTCTCAACCCTGTTTTTGCATGGCGCATAAGCAGTGCAATGAAGAGCGGCATTTTGGCAAGATCCCGTTGAAATACCTTTGAAGGAAAGCTTAAGCTTTATGGAATATGTGATAGTAGGTGCCGTTGCAGGTGCCCTGACAGCATTTCTCACCGTTAAGGTAAAGGCTCTGACCTTGCCTGCCGCCCTTTTGGCGGTGGTCATCATCCTTTGCTCCTGTGTGTTCGGCGGCTGGTTTGGGCTCACCCTGCTCCTTTCGGCATATTTGACCATAGCGGTCGTGGACCGTGCTCTGAAGGAGCGAACAAGCTCTGTTTTTAAGAGCATAAACAAAAAAAGCGGCCCCCGTGATATTGTGCAGGTGGCGGCAAACGGCATTCCGGCCACGGTATGCATCGTGCTGTACGGAATAACGGAAGAGAGAGCATTTCTCGTTGGCTTTTCCGTTGCGCTGACAGAAGCCCTGGCAGACAGCATAGCCTCCGATGTGGGGGTGCTCTCAAAGAGCGAGCCTGTAAGCATCTGTAGATTCAAAAGGATCAGCAGGGGTCTTTCAGGCGGAGTCTCCTTCCTTGGAACCGCATCGTCCTTTGCTGCAACTGTGCTCTGCGCCCTTTTGTATTTTGTGTTTTTTAAAAATATGGGAGAGGCTTTGGCGGTGCTGGCATTTGGAAACCTTGGCTGCCTTGCGGACAGCATCATAGGCGACCTTTTGCAGGAGAAGCTTACCTGCAAAAAATGCGGCGCCCTGACGGAAAAGCCTGTCCATTGCGATACCGAGACCGTTCATGCATCCGGCATTCCCGGGCTTGATAACTGTGCGGTCAATCTACTGAGCAATACGTTTGCCGCAGGCGCATCGGTATTGCTCCTTATCTGGTGATTTTATGTTTGGATATTTTCGATTTTTAAGTCAGTACAGCGACTACAAGGCTCAGGCGGTATACAAAAACTATTACTGTGGCCTTTGCTTTGCTCTCGATATGCACTACGGAGCCGCATCACGTATGCTTCTGAGCTACGACATGACGATTCTTGCAGTTGCCCTTCACGCCCATCCCGAGCCCCTTTGTGAAAAGCTTGGCTGCGTTGGCTGCGGGAAATGCAAGGAAGATTATTTCAGGAGTGAGACATGGAAAAGGATCGCCGCCGTCAATATTCTGCTGGCCGCAGAGAAGATGTCTGACGATATATCGGACGAGAGGTCCTTCAAGGCAGCGGCGGGCGCCCTTGTTTATAAAGGGATCATTCGCCGTGCAAGAAAGGATTATCCTGAAATAAGCCAAGCCGTAAGACAGGGATATAAGGCCATCGTCGAGGCAGAAAAGGAGGATCTTGATGTTCTCGGCATAGGCGAGCTCTTTGCGCAGATGATGGTATCTGTGCTGGATGCAGGCTTTTCTCCCTCAGATACGGTTCGCAGATACGTGCACGAGATAGCAAGATGGCTTTATTTTATAGATGCGTTGGACGACTATGACGAGGACCTTGAAAAAAAGAGGTTCAACCCCATAGCCGTGGCAGGAAAGAGCTACAGAGAGTATCTTGCCACCGATTACCGTGAGCTGCATGGAATACTAAGAGAGCTCTATTCTCAGCATGGCTCTCTGATAAAGGAGCTGGAGGATGGCTCTGCCGAAAACGAGATACTTATAAGCATACTTAA
>JAFQNM010000199.1 GCA_017395885.1 Clostridia bacterium
AAAGGGCATTTGGGATACAAAAGAGGCAAAGGCCGCCTTTGGCATTATGGAAAGGCTTGCAAATTACGTTGAGCCAACCACCGTTGCCAACGCCAACGGCGATAACTTTTTAAAAAATCAGCAGCTCATTCTCGATAACAAGGCTCTTTTTATGCCCAACGGAACGTGGGTAGTGGGAGAAATGGAAAAAGCTCCGAGAGCTGACGGCTTCAAATGGGGCTTTACCGCCCTTCCCGCCATGGAAGAGGACGGCAAGGGCTGCTCCTTCACCTTCTTTGAGCAGGGCTGGATCCCTAAGGCGGCAGAAAACAAAAAAGCCGCAAAGGAGTTTCTTGCATTCCTTTATTCAGATGAGGCCGCTGCTATCTTTGCAGAATCGGGTGCAGTTCAGCCAATCAAAAACGCTTCCGATTTCGTGAAGGGGGATAACAAGCTTTTTTATTCCGTTTATGACTCCGGTGCACGTGCCGTTATGGGTACCTTCCGTGCAACGGAGGCCGTTGAAGGTGTCAGCATGGCAGATACTCTTTTCCAGACCTACAACAGCGTTGTCAGCGGCGATAAAACCGCCGAGGAATGGAGAACGGCAGTTTCAGAGGCAAGCGAGAGGCTTCGCAAAGCTCTGAAATGAAAAAGCTCAAAAAAGGAAACGGCACGTCCGCCTTTATACGGGCGTGCCTTGCTCCCGCCCTCATTCTCCTCTCTCTTTTTGTTATTTATCCCACTTTTTCCATTTTCAGAGTCTCCCTCTACAAATGGGGAGGCTACTCCGGCTCCAAAACCTTCGTGGGGCTTGCAAATTACAGCGCTCTCATTAACGACAGCCGTTTTCTTGAAGCCTTCAGAAACTCACTTATCCTCATTGTCACCGTTACGGCCGTCACCCTTGTGCTCGCCCTGTGGTGCGCCGCCGTGCTCTCAAGAGAGCGTATCAGATTCAAGAGCTTTTTCAGAATAGTTTTTTATATTCCAAACATTCTCTCCACCGTTGTTATTGCGGCAGTTTTCTCCGCAATATACGACCCCTCACGGGGGCTTCTGAACAGCCTGATCTCAGTTTTCTCAAGGGATACCCGTATTCTCTGGCTGGGAGACCGGTCTCTTGTTGTTTATTCCGTTGCCATTGCTATGATATGGCAGGCTGTCGGCTACTATATGGTCATGTATATGTCCTCAATGGCTCAGGTCCCCGAGAGCCTGTACGAGGCGGCGGCTATTGAGGGGGCAGGAAGGGTACGCTGCTTTTTTTCAATCACTCTGCCTATGATAATGACTACCCTCAGAACTACCCTTACGTTCTTTATCATCAGCAACATAAACATCAGCTTTCTTCTGGTGCGGGCCATGACCGGTGGCGGACCTGACGGTGCCAGCGAGGTACTGCTCAGCTATATGTACAAGCAGGCCTACACCAACTCATCATACGGCTATGGAATGGCCATCGGAACGGTGGTTTTCCTGTTCTCCTTTGCTGCGGCAGGCGCCGTTAATCTACTAACAAGGCAGAAGGACTGAACTATGCTATCAAAACACAGTAAGCTTTACAGGCTTTTTATCTATTCTGCCCTGCTTGCAATGGCGGTAAGTATACTCGTTCCCGTTTTCTGGGTCCTTATCGCATCGGTGAAGGATGATGGCGACTTTTACAGGTCTCCATGGCGGCTGCCCTCGTCCCTCGATTTCAAAAACTTTGCCGAGGCTTGGGAAAACGCTAATATGGGCAGCTATTTCTTGAATTCGGTAACGGTGACCCTGCTTTCTCTCGTTATTCTTCTGATAGTTGCAGTTCCTGCATCATACGTTCTTTCCAGATTCAAATTTCGCGGCAGGAGCTTTTTTGCAGGTCTGTTTATGGCAGGACTTTTTATAAACGTGAGCTACCTTGTTGTGCCCATTTTTCTGATGCTCGTGGACGCAAACTCTCTGATAGGCTCACCTCTGCTTCTGAACAACCGCCTTGTACTTTCGGTAATCTATGCATCCACGGCACTTCCCTTTACCGTATACCTTCTCTCAGGATATTTCAAGGCCTTGCCGGGAGAGCTTGAGGAGGCCGCATACGTTGACGGAGCATCTCATATGAGAACGCTCGTGACAATTATGGCACCGCTCGCACGCCCGGCAATTATAACGGTGATACTCTTTAACTTCCTTTCGTTCTGGAATGAATATATTAT
>JAFQNM010000200.1 GCA_017395885.1 Clostridia bacterium
ATGACGATGTGACCGGCCTTCGCCTTGAGGCCAGAGAGAAGCTGAAAAAAATACGCCCTGAGAACTTCGGTCAGGCAGGGCGCATTTCCGGAGTGTCCCCGGCGGATATTTCGGTGCTTATGATATACGTGGAGAGCAGAAAATGACTAAAGTTGTGCTTGGCTTTTCCGGCGGGGTGGACTCCGCCGTGTCCGCTGTGCTTTTAAGGCAGCAGGGCTTTGAGGTTTATGGTGTATATCTGGACAACAGCTCCCAGGCGGAGCGTGAAAACGCCGTCAGCGCCGCCGCACAGCTTGGCATTGAGCTTGAAGTTATCGACGTGCGCACTGAGCTTGAGGAAAAGGTCTGCAGCCCTTTCTGCAATGCCTACATGGCAGGCGAGACGCCAAACCCCTGCATTATCTGCAACCCTGCGGTGAAGTTTAAAAATCTGCTTGAGGCTGCTGACAGGCAGGGTGCAGAGTATATCGCCACCGGGCATTACGCTAGGGCGGAGAAGGGCTGCATATACAAAGGCCAGCCCTCCAACGACCAGAGCTATATGCTCTGTCGCCTTACAACAGAGCAGGCTTCGCGGCTTATCCTACCGCTGGGTGAATTTGAAAAGGCGCAGGTTCGCGCCATGGCGGAGGAATTTGGCCTTCCTGTGGCCCACAAGGCCGACAGCATGGAGATTTGCTTTATCCCCGACAAGGACTATATACGCTGGCTGGGTGAGCGAACCAAGCTGCCCCCCGCCGGGGATTTTATCTTCCACGGTGAGGTTATCGGTCAGCACGAGGGCATACACCGCTACACCGTAGGTCAGCGAAGGCCGGGGCTATATAATGAAAGAAAGCTATATATCTCCCGGATAGATGCCGCAAGCAACAGCATTGAGCTTGCTCTCTGGGAGGAGCTTTTCAAAACGGAAGTTTTTGCCCGTGATTTCAGCTGGCTTATCGACGTCCCTGCCGAGCCTTTCCGCGACAGTGTCCGTGTACGGCACACCAAGTGGGAAAACCCTGACTGCACTGTGTACGTGGAGGGCGACAGGGTACGCATAGTATGCGACGAGCCCGTCCGCGCCCCCGCCGCAGGCCAGAGCGCAGTATTATACATTGGCTCTCAACTCATCGGCGGTGGGTTTATAGTGTGAAGAGTTTTGCGGGAAGATGATATCTTCCCCTACGAATAGTGTTTAAATTAAAGCACATACCCACATTCCGGCAACGCGCCGGGGTGCTTCCAAAGAGGGGTGTCCCCTCTTTGGTCGTTTCAAATAGGGGAGATTATTAAGAGGGGGAAGAAAGCGAAATCTTCCCCCTCTTAATTTGGTTCTTTGGTACTTTCTTATCAACATAAGAAAGTACATATCGTTAACACAAATAAGATTTTCTATTCATTATCATCCAGCAGTTCTTCATAGCTAACCTCAAGTACCTTTGCCAGAACTTTCAGCTCGTAATCTGCTACAAAACGTTTCCCGCCCTCTATCCGCAAAATCGTCAGGTCGGAAAATTCAAAGCCCTCCAACTGCAAAAGCTCGGCCAGATGGGCTTGCGTCCAAGCTTTCTCTGTTCGCAGGGCACGGATTTTCTCACCTATTATATTTTTCGCCTTCCCGTCCCAATATACCTTCATCTGCTTTTCTCTCAATACCGTTCATAATACGCACTGAGCATTTCTTCAAGCGAAACATTCAGTATCCTGCAAAAGCAGGCAAGTTCATAATCGGTTACAAATCTCTGGTTTTTCTCAATACGGCTGATCATTTGCTGGTCAATATTTACACCTAAAGTCTGCATTTTTGCCGCCAACTGGCTTTGGCTCAAGCCTGCCTGTTCTCTTGCCTCCTTGAGTTTTTCGCTTATGATATTCTTATTTCCATCAAACAGTATCTTTTTCATATCGCCACCACGTTTATATAACGTTTTTCTTGACAGTAGCATTTATTTTATGCAATAATACGCTACATAAACGTAAGGAGGCGCTGTGCGATGAAGGATCACTTTTTGTATAAAAAATTATACTATACGCTTTTCAACGCTGTCACAGATGCACTTCATCAGCTTGAAAATCTTGACCCTGTACAATGCCGCCGTATTCTTATAAAAGCACAGCAAAAGTGTGAAGAAATATATATTTCCGGCAAAATAAACGCAAAATAATATA
This sequence comes from Clostridia bacterium, assembly GCA_017395885.1. GTDB lineage: Bacteria > Bacillota > Clostridia > Oscillospirales > CAG-272 > Avispirillum. The sequence continues at coordinate 2,155 of JAFQNM010000200.1, forward strand.
GCTCCCGAAGTATTTCACTTCGGGAGCTTTTGCTTTATTGGCTTTATTCGCTTAACGCTCGTAGTTATGGGCCTGCTGAAGCACCATTTCCTTGACCTTCAGGAGACGCACCTTGGTGGCGTTGTCGTTCTCGGACAGCTTCATGGAGATATACTTGATATTTCCTTCAAGCTCGGGGATCATGACATACTCCAGCGCATTGACGCGGCGGCGGGTCTTTTCAATCTCCTCTGCCAGAAGCTGCATGGTCTTTTCAACCTGTGCCAGCTCCAGCATATCCTCAAACACCTTGGCCAGCTTGTCCAGAGCATCGTCCAGCTCACCGGAGGTCTGGGCA
>JAFQNM010000201.1 GCA_017395885.1 Clostridia bacterium
CATACAATTTATGATACCATAACGTGCGCTCCGTGTCAAGTTTCTACATACATATATGCATAAGCGGCAAATTTGAGAATAGGCCCGTTTTCCAAGGGTTTTGCGCCCCTTAAAAGGCCGCCGTCATCAGACCCGGAAATCTATGAAAAATATCCTCTTTTTGCACGTAATTATAATTTACATTTCGGGCGGAATATACGGGGTAAATCCCTATTTTCAACACATAATGCAGTTTTTTCGCCACGTGTGGGTAATTTGTTTTTACTATTTCAACAGGCGCTCCGGATGTCAATATTTGTTGCAATCGCATAAGCTACAGGCGGTTTTTTGAACACCCTGCACAAAAAACAGGTTGTTTTTTCTCCGCTTGTAATTATTGCACAAATTATTAACAAATAGTAACTATTTATTTATTATTTTATGAATTTGCAAAGAAATATCACATTTTTGAAAAAATCATATAAAAATCAGTCTATTTTGTATTAACATCAGGTTCATATTTAAGCCCATTTGTCCTTGCCGTGTATCGTAGCAATTTGACACATAAACCACTCGAAAGAAGGCTCCGATACGTCTGTATCGGGGCCTTCTTTCGAGTGTTTTTTTGCTTTATCTTTTATTTTTGGCAGTGTTCCTTTTTGAGCCTGTATGGGTCTTCTTTTCAGGCGGTCTGCCCTTGCCGTTTTCCGGTCCCTTGGGCTTTTTTGTCTGCGAGCGAACAGAGCTTTTTCCCTTTGACGCTCCTTTTTTATCATCCTTCGCCTTTCGTTGAGATGGTGCTCCGCCGCTTCCCCGCTCAAAAGCTACGAGGCAGTCGCCACCGTGACCTATAAGGTCTTCACGGCCGCATTTTCTCAGCGCTTCTCTTACCATATTGCGATTTTCGGGGCGTCTGTACTGCAAAAGCGCTCTCTGGAGCTGCTTTTCTCTGTAATCCGTAGTACAGTAGACCTCTTTTCCCGTAAGGGGATCTATCCCCGTATAGAACATCACCGTCGAGGACGTGCCGGGGGTAGGATAATAGTCCTGCACCTGTTCAGGATTAAGTCCTATCTTTTTCGTATAGAGAGCAAGCTCTACCGCATCTGAAAGGCGGCTTCCGGGGTGGCTGGACATAAGATAGGGCACAAGATACTGCTTAAGACCCTCTCTCTCGCTGAGAGCGAAGAACTTTTCTCTGAAGCGATCGTACACCTTTATATCCGGCTTGCCCATGCAGGAAAGCACGTGGGGAGAGCAATGCTCGGGTGCCACCTTCAACTGACCGCTGACGTGGTCACGAACAAGCTTTACAAAAAAGCTGTCATCGGGGTCGGCAAGGAGGTAGTCAAAGCGAATACCGCTTCGGATAAACACCTTTTTAATATTAGGTATCTTCTCCACCTCGCTGAGAAGCTGTATATACTCTGAGTGATCTGCAATCAGATTTTTGCAGGGTGTCGGCACAAGGCATCGCTTATTCTGACAGACACCGCTTTTCAGCTGCTTTTCGCAGGCAGGCAAGCGGAAGTTTGCCGTAGGTCCGCCGATATCATGGATATATCCCTTAAAATCGGGCATTGAGGCAATAAGTTCAGCCTCCTCCACAACGCTCTCGATGCTTCTGGACCTTACGCTCCTTCCCTGATGGAAGGCAAGGGCACAGAAGTTACAGCCTCCGAAGCAGCCCCTGTTATGGGTGATGGAGAACTTCACCTCTGCGATCGCAGGCACGCCTCCGTCCTTCTCATACATAGGATGCCAGTCTCTCTTGAAGGGAATGCTGTAAAGTCGGTCAAGCTCCTCACGCTCCAATGGAGGCTGGGGAGGATTTTGCACAAGCATTCTATCTCCGTAGTATTCGACTATTGCCTTGCCGTTTATGGCATCGTTGTTTTTATACTGAACGGCGAAGGCATCAGCGTATTTTTTCTTATCCTCCTTCAGCTCGTCATAGTCAAAGCCAAAGGGCTCGCCGCTTTCAAAAAGCCCCTGTGCGCACTCGTAGTTGATCTTTTCCCCTCTTTTGCAAAGGTAGGACGTTCCCCGCACGTCACGGATCTTTTTGACGGGAACTCCGCGGTCCAGAAGCTCTGCGATCCTCATGATGGATCTCTCTCCCATACCGTAGGAAAGGATATCCGCCCTTGAGTCCACGAGAATGCTGCGGCGGACCTTGTCCGTCCAGTAATCATAGTGAGCGCACCTGCGAAGGGATGCCTCGATGCCGCCGATTATGATAGGCACGTCACCGTATGCCTCACGGATACGGTTGCAGTAGACGATCACAGCTCGGTCCGGGCGCTTTCCTGCCACGCCGCCGGGGGAATAATAGTCGTTGGTTCTCTTTTTCTTAGCCGCCGTATAGTGGCAGACCATTGAATCG
>JAFQNM010000202.1 GCA_017395885.1 Clostridia bacterium
ACGTGGAGTTTGAAGCTGTGCAAACGTCAAAGGAAACCGCACAGAATTAAGTGGCAAAAAGAGATTTCGCCCTCTGCGGAGGGCGAGCGGGGGTTACACCCCCTGCACCCCGGTTGTGCGGCAAAAGTGTTTCGCCCTCTGCGGAGGGCGCCAAGGGCTCCGCCCCTTGACCCTGCCGCCTTTTGAAAAAGGCGGGCGAAAACTCTAATAATTCGGCTTGTCGGTAAGGGGTGGTCACTCCTTTGAACAAAGGCCCCGTGAGGGGCTTTTGTTGGTTTAGATAAAGGGAGTAAACTCCCTTTATCTAAACCTGTTTAAAGTTTTTTGCGGAGCTTTTTTTCAAAAAAGCGACCGTTCTCTCCCCCCGATAAATCGGAATTTAAAGATTATTCAAGCACGGCTTTAAACGTCAATAGCAATTCTTACCGTAAACGGAGGCGCAGGAGAGCTGAGATTCTATTCTCAAGAGTCTGTTATACTTAGCCGTTCTCTCGCCTCTGGCAGGGGCGCCGCATTTTATATATCCTGCGTTCATTCCAACGGCAATATCGGAAACCGAGGTATCCTCCGTGTCTCCCGAGCGGTGAGAAACGATAGTTCTGTAGCCGTTTTCAGCAGCAAGCCTCATGACCTCAAGGGTCTCCGAAAGGGTTCCTACCTGGTTCGGCTTTATGAGTATGGCATTGGCTATTCCCTTTTCAATTCCCATCTTCAGCCTCTTTGTGTCCGTTACGAAAAGGTCGTCACCAACGAGTGCAATCTTCCCGCCAAGCCTCTCTGTCATATACTGCCATCCCGATATATCGTCGTCACCAAGTCCGTCCTCAATGGAAACAATGGGATACCTGCCGCAAAGCTCCTCCCAGTACCCCACAAGCTCCACCGAAGTAAACCGCTTTGAGCTTTTAGGCATAAGGTACGCTCCGTCCTCCCACCACTCACCGCTTGCAGCATCAATGGCAATCTTTACCTCATTTGTGGTGTATCCGGCCTTGGATATGGCCTCAAGGATATAGTCCATGGCCTCGGAGAGCTCGCTGACCTCGGGAGCATAGCCTCCCTCATCTCCGACAGATGAGGTCTTTCCTCTCTCCTTCAAAAGCTTGCCGAGAGCGTGATATATCTCACACCCCGCCCTCAAAGCCTCACAAAAGCTGTCAAACCCCTCAGGCACGATCATTACCTCCTGAACGTCAAGACCGTTAGGAGCGTGAACGCCTCCGTTTATAATATTCATCATGGGAACGGGCATTCTGCAGGCGTTGATACCCCCGATATACTTATAAAGAGGCAGCCTTTGAGCCTGTGCAGCCGCCTTTGCCGCCGCCAGTGACGTTGCAAGAATGGCATTTGCACCAAGGCTTGATTTGTTGGGGCTTCCGTCAGTTCTGATAAGCTTCATATCAATAGCCGTCTGGCACAGGGGCATACCGCAGAGAGCCTTGCTGATAACGGTATTAACGTTTTCTGCAGCAATAAGAGTTCCTTTACCCGAGAACCTTTCAGGGTCACCGTCACGAAGCTCATAGGCTTCATATTTCCCCGTTGATGCACCAGAAGGCACCGCCGCACCTGCGCTCGTGCCGTCCTCAAGCATAACGCAGGCCTCAACCGTTGGGTTTCCTCTGGAATCGATTATCTGTGTTGCACAGACCTTACTGATTTTTCCGATGCAAGCCATATACTACCGCCTTTTCATTTTATTCGGTAATATTCTACCCCTAAACCGCCTGCCTATTCACTCCACATTTTGCTTTTGGCAAGAGATGCCTCAAAGAAATCCTCCGTATCAAAGCTTGACTCCTGCCGGGGCTCCTCAACCTCATCCTCCCAACGCCTGCCCTCCAGCCAATTGGCAGGATAGGGTATGTACTGTCCCCCATCCTTTTGCCACCTTTTTGTGGCCTTTTGCCTTTCAACAGCCTCAACCATCTGCAAAAGGAGCTCCTTATCGGGATTGAGCTTTTTAAAGGCTTTTTTAGCATCAACTCTGCCCGTTTTTCTGGGATAAACCCTCCAGAATCTGTTAAAATGATCCTCAAGCTTCATCTCCTCAAACATTTCGGCCTCAGATTTCATTTTAACGGCAGGTGGCGGCGGCAATTCCTCCTCCCTCACCTCACTTACTTCAACTGCAGAAGGCTCTGCAGCAATGGCAGAAAACAAGGCTTCATCAAACATCTCCTCCTCTGAGGGCTCCTCGCCTTGCGGCTCCTCCCTTTTAGATTTTTTTCTCGTTGATGCAATACCGCCCCTGGAGCCGAGCCGAGCATACTCCATTGACCTGTCTATCTGGGGAAAGATAAAGTCCTGTGCCATTCCCAAAAGTCCCTTGAAGCGCGGCGGCTTTTCTCCGTTAATAAAATATTTCATCATTGCGATTATCAGCTCTCCCAGCTCCTCTCTCTCAAGCTTTTCAAAGGGCTCAAGCCAGTCGTTATAAAGATACATTCCGTCCTTTTTTGCCATTTTTTCTTCTCCTTTTCTCTTTTTACCCCATCTTATCACCCCCAAAAAAATAATTCTCCCCACTTTATCCCCGCAAAGACATATGTTTTTGTGTTTGTTTATGTATAAGTTTAAGTATTGGTATTGGTATTTGTTTAGGATCGGAGCAATGATATATGACCGTTTTCTTCAGCTTTTTCTTCGGTTTGACCGAGGTTTTTTTATCGCTTTGACCGAGCGATCTGTAAGTTATGTTAAAAGCAGGTAAAACTGAGATATTTACGGAAGAAAATTAAAGATTTCTCTTGCAAATAAAGGATAATCATTATATAATTTAAGTAATGTGGGATAGAAGGTCATTTTATTCCCATAACGGATTGCTAACATTAAGTAATATATATCCAGGAGGACAGTTAATGGAAAAAAATGTTTCCGAAATGATACTTGATGCGCTTAAGACCGCAGGTATCAAAACAGCAGCTGCCCTGCGCCAGATCTTCAGCGATGCGGAGGGAAAAGCTACCGCCCCCGCTGAATGTCTCACCGCCAGAGGCAGGATCGAAGCTCTCTTTGATGAGGGTACCTTTATGGAAAGCGGAAAATATGTCCGCCGTGCTGCAGGTGAGCTCGACGCAGGTGCAGACGATGCATTTGAGGGCGTTATCTGCGGATGGGGCAGCGTTTGCGGAAAGCTGGTTTATGCTTTCTGCCAGGACTACTCCAGAACAAAGGGCGCTCTTACAGAGGCTCAGGCAAGAAAGATCGAGGAGATCTATCGCCTCGCTCTTGAAAACGGCGCTCCCGTTATCGGTATATTCGATTCTGCAGGAGCTCTTCTCCCCGAGGGAGTTCGTGCTCTCGCAGGCTACTCCAGAATGATGAGCTGTGTCTCCCGTGCCTCCGGTGTTATTCCCCAGATAGCTGTGGTTCCCGGCACCTGTGCAGGCAGTGCCGCAGTTGTTGCAGGTATGTTCGACTTTATCGTCGTTTCCGAAACAAAGGGCACTCTCTCCTTCAATGCCCCCTTCGTTCTCGGTAGTGCAGATGCAGGCAAGTCTGAGTTCGTGGCAAAGAGCGGTCTTGCAGCCCTCACTGCTAAGAATGACGGCGAGTGCATCGCTATGGCAAAGCTCCTTCTCTCCTATCTCCCCATGAACAATATGGAGGGCACCGAGGAGGGCCTCAGCCGTGATGAGGTTAACAGACACATTGATACTTCAGATTACGAGGCAGGCAGAAATGCAAAGAGCCTCATTGCCGCTTTTGCAGACGATGCAAAGTATCTTGAGCTCTACGGTCAGTATGCTCCCGAGATGACAGTCGGCTTCGTTTCCATCGGCGGCACTGTTTGCGGCGTTGTTGCAAACAACAAGGCTGAGTGCGGCGGTGTTCTCACAGCAGGTGCCGCAAGAAAGGCCGCAAAGCTTATCACCTTCTGTGACAGCTTTGATATTCCCGTTATCACCGTCCTCGATTCCGAGGGTCCCGATATATCCCTTGAGGCAGAGGCCTCTCCCTATGCTGCTGAGCTTGCTAAGCTTGCATTTGCTTATGCAAACGCAAAGTGCCCCCTTATCACCCTTATTGCAGGTGAGGCTTACGGTGCTCACTTCTCTCTCATGGGTGCAAAGGCCCTCGGTGCTGACGTTGTATTCGCTCTTGACAGCGCAAAGATCGGCGTTATGAGTGCAGGCCGTGCAGTTGCATTCCTCCTCAACGATAAGATCACAGAAAGCGTTACCCGTGCAGACCTTGAGGCTAAGTGGGATCAGAAGATCGGTTCTCCCGTTGCAGCCGCAAGCGCAGGCGAGGTTGACGATATTATCGACAGCGCAGAGATCCGCCAGAGACTTGCAGGCGCTCTTATGATGCTCTCTGCAAAGAACAAGTGCGCTCCCGCAAGAAGACATACCAATATGCCCCTTTGATCGGAGGTCATAAATGAACACAGCAATGATAAATAACCTGTTTTCTGTTGCTGCTGAGATATCCTACGGAGAAAAGGTCCTCAACGGTCTTATCGTTACTGTTGTAGGTGTGCTGGCCGTTTTCAGCGTCCTGGCAGTTCTCTGGGGAACGCTCGCTCTCTTTAAGGTGTTCTTCTACGATATACCCGAAAAGAAGAAAAAGGCAGCTCTTGCAGAAAAGCAGAAAAACACTCCCCCCGCTCCCGAGCCCGTTGCAGAGGAGCCTGCTGTACCCGTTGCAGACGATTCTGAGCTTATAGCTGTTATTACGGCAGCTGTTGCGGCTTATACCGCAAAGAGCGGTAACGCACTTCCCTTCCGCGTTGTTTCCTACAAGAGAGTAAGAGGCGCAGGCGGCTGGAGCGGTGCTGACGAAAACGAGACATTCTGAGCTCACACTACAAAATTAAATTAGTAAAGGAATAAAGATATGAAAAAGTATACAATCACAGTTAACGGTACCGCTTATGAGGTATTTGTAGAAGAAGAGGGCGTTGTTGATGCGGCTCCCGCAGCAGCACCCGCACCTGCAGCAGCTCCCGCTCCTAAGGCAGCACCCGCTCCCGCAGCAGCTCCCGCAGGCGGCACTCCCGTTGTTGCACCCATGCCCGGCACTATCCTTAAGATGAACGTTAAGGTTGGCGATACTGTTGCTCCTAACGGCCTCGTTTGCATTCTCGAGGCTATGAAGATGGAAAACGAGATCTTCTCCGAAAAGGGCGGTAAGGTTGTTGCGATCAATGCGCCCGTCGGCACTGCCGTTCAGTCCGGCGATGCTATCGTTACCCTCGGCTGATAGGCTACCAAACGGTTTCTATTCTTCAGAAAGGTAATAATCAAATGCTTGACAGTATTATAAATTTCTTAGAGTCAACAGGCATTGCACGCATTTTTGCAAGTGCTGATACTGATTGGTGGAAAACGCTTATAATG